>JBFIDS010000098.1:0-9453 GCA_041603715.1 Paraconexibacter sp.
CGCGCGCGGTGGTGATCACACAGCCGACTCGGTCGCCCTACGGGCTCCCTTCGCCGACTGCGTGATCACCACCGCAGGCAGGTCCCCCGAGGTCCCCACTAACGAGTGTGCGGGGAAGTCTGACGCGGGACAGTGGCCCTGGTGATCTGGGTCCGCTATGAGGCACGCGTCTCGCAGCCACTGGTCAGCATGCGGCTGATGCGTATGCGGGGGGTCTGGACGACGAACGTCGCGGGGCTCTTGATCGGCTTCGGGATGTTCGGTTCGTTCATCTTGATCCCGCAGTTCGCCCAAGCACCGGCGCAGGCGGGATACGGCTTCGACGCCAGCGTCACCCAGGCCGGCCTGTTCCTGTTGCCGTCGGCCGCTTTGATGCTCGTCGCCGGGCCGCTGGCCGGCGAGCTCGGCAACCGGTTCGGGTCTCGGCTGCCGTTGTTGATCGGCGCGCTGTTCGCCGTCGGCGCTTTCGTGCTGCTCAGCGTCGCGCACGGCGAGCGTTGGCACATCTATGTCTCCAGTGCGCTGCTGGGACTGGGTATCGGCTTCGCGTTCGCCTCGATGGCCAACCTGATCGTGGAGGCCGTGCCGCCGACGCACACGGGGGAGGCAACGGGCGTGAACACGATCATGCGCACCCTCGGTGGGGCGCTGGGTGGGCAGATCGCCGCCTCGATCGTCGCTGGACATCTCATCGCCGGCACCGGCATCCCGGCCGAGTCCGGCTACACCGCCGCGTTCATCATGTCCGCGGTCGCGATGTCACTCGCATTTATCGCCGCGCTTCTGATTCCCCGGAAGAACCGCAGCCGAACACCCGGAGCGGAGCCCGACGCCCGCCCACAGGAACCCGAGCGAGGGTGACACTCCAACCGGCTCGCACAGGCCACAACGGGCAGGGTGATGCCCTCGCCTCGAGCGCGCAGCGCGAGCACCGATGGCACCAGCGACCCGAGCTGTCTGCCGCTGGCGAGGGCGACAGAGCCGCTACTACCCGGATCTCCGGCACGCGCCGCCCATGCGCGCAGAGATCGACGGAACGAACACGGTGGTTGACGGCCCGACCGCGCGTAGTATACACTTACTTTGTTCGTCCAGAGGAAGCACCACTTGCACCGGCAGGCCGAAAGTCAACGGGGAGACGACATGACGCGCACCTACACGAGGTCCAGCATCCGCCCTGCGTACGATCTCGGTGCCGATGGCGTCGATCGCGAAGTCGCGCACAGGCTGTCGCTGCCTGAGGGTGCCACTGCCTCTCACGAGGGGCCCTTGGACGATGAGGTCCGCTCTGTCGAAACACTGATCCTCGGTGGAGGACTTTGCGGTCTGGCGGCCGCGATCGGCCTGAAGCGCGACGGTCGCGAGGATTTCCTCATCATTGAGCGCGGCCGGGCGCTGGGCGGCACCTGGCATCACAACCGCTACCCCGGGTGCGCCGTCGACATCCCGTCACACCTCTACTCGTTCTCGTACGCCATGAACCCCGAATGGAGTCGCGTCTACGTCGAGCAGCCCGAGCTGGAACGCTACATCCACGACACCGCCCGCACCTTCGCTCTCGACGACCACCTCTCGCTCGACACCGAGCTGCTGGAGGCGCGGTGGGACGAGGATGCCCAGCGCTGGCACGTCGACACCACCCGCGGCCGGATCTGCGCGCGGTTCTTCGTGATTGCCGCCGGGCCGCTGCATGACCCTGTCATCCCCGCCCTTCCGGGGCTCTCGAGCTTCCGCGGCGCGATGTTCCACTCCGCGAACTGGCCGGACGACGACCGCGACCTCACCGCGCGGCGCGTCGCCGTCGTCGGCACCGGAGCATCTGCCGTCCAGTTCATCCCGCGCATCCAGCCGAAGGTCGCCCAGTTGGCGGTGTTCCAGCGAACCCCCGGATGGGTGCTGCCAAAGATGGACTGGCGCACTTCGCGGGGCGAACGATGGTTGCTGCGCCGCGTGCCAAAGCTGATGTCGGCGATCAGGGCTGCCCAGTGGCGGGTGCTCGACGCGTTCCTCATGGGCACCGTGCATAATCCCCGAGCGGCCGCGATCGGTCACCTCGCTGGCCGGTTGAACATCCGTCGCGGAGTCAAGGACCGGCGGCTCCGCAGGACGCTCACCCCCGACTACACGCTGACCTGCAAGCGGGCGATGTTCTCCAACGAGTACTACCCCTCGCTCGCCAAGCCCAATGTCGAAGTGGTGTCGACCGGGGTGAAGGAGGTCCGCGAGCACTCGATCGTCGGGGTCGACGGCACCGAGCGCGAGGTCGACACGATCATCTTCGGCACCGGCTTTCACGTCATCACCACCCACCCGATAGCGGACCGGATCCGCGGACGCGACGGGAGGACGCTCTCCGAGTACTGGGGCGGCAGCCCGCGCGCGTACATGGGCACCTCGATTGCCGGGTTCCCGAACTCCTTCATCATGTTCGGCCCGAACATCGGCACTCTCTCGGGCTTCGTGATGGCGGAATGCCAAGTCGAATATCTCACCGCCGCGCTGCGCGCGATGGACGCTGCTGGCGCCGAGTCGATCGATGTACGCGAGGAGGCGCAGCAGGCGTTCGTGGACGAGGTCGACCGCGGGGTGGAGGGGACGACGTTCCTCGTCGGCGGCTGTACGAGCTATTACATCGACACCGCCGGGCGAGTCGCCCTGGCGTGGCCGTGGACGATGCGCTCGATGCAGAAGCGGCTCTCCCGCTTCGATATGACCATGTACGACTCCCGGCGGTCCGATCCGGTACCGATGTCGCGCCCGGCCCGGGCCACAGCCTAGCTCGCGGCCCACCGGCGTGAACTCGTCGACCCTGCCCACCGCTGCCCGGCACCGTGCACGGCGGTGCGAGCCGCGGTTCACACGGGTCGGTGAGGAGTTCGAGCGAAACACCACTGTGGCACTCGTGAGCTCTTGCTCGAGGGGCCTGGCGCTCCACTGAGTGCAGCGGGCCGACCCTACGGGGTCACGCCACGCCGTGCTCAGCAGCGCGTGCGAGGCCACGGACGGGCGCGAGCAAGGCGCGTCACGGATCATCCCCGACCTACTGACGTGCGTGCTTGCGTGGCCGTGCTCGCGCAGTGAGCGCGGGCGATGCCCACGGCGGTGTGGGCGGCGCATCGAAGACGGGCCGCGCACGCCGTCCGCGTGCAGAAACGAATCTGCCGGCGCAAGCAACGCGACACACCGGGGTCGCTGCACCGTCAGTCCACGCGCTGAGCCAGGCCGTCGATGATGATCCGCGTGATCATGTCAGCGGTCTCGGAGCGTTCCCGCTGCCGCGTGCCGAATCGATCGGACAGGGTCAGGAACCAAGCCATGCCGAACACGAGTTGGACCACGAGCTCGGGGTCGAAATCCTGATGAGCCCATACCGTCTGATGGGCTTCGACGATCTCCGCGACTTCCTCAAGCGCGGGAGCGAGGCGGTTGCGGTAGTACGTCGACGCGGCCTCGGCTTCGCCAAACAGCACGATTCCGAGCAGCGGCGCAATCTCGTCCATGACCCCGAGAAGGTCCTCAATGAACTGGCGTGTGCGCTCGCGCATGACATCCGCCGTCCCGTCGAACTCGTCGGGGGGTCGGCCAGACGTCTCCACCAGCGCAGCGATCGCCGCCTCCAGCGGGGCGGCGACGGCGATCTCGAAGAGCTCGTCCTTCGACCTGAAGTGACGGTAGAGAAGACCCTCGTTGATCCCGGCCTCCGTGGCCACGTCGCGGGTGCGGGCACCGGCGAGACCGCAACGGACGAAGACGCTGCGCGCGGCGGACAGGATCAGTTCCCGCCGTTCCTCCGCGGGCAGCCGGCGCGCCGACGTGGGCACGCGCTCGCGGGCACCAGTCATCTCGGGTCCCACAAAGTAAGCACCCACGCGAGTCTAGCGGGCGGCGAGGTCGTGGTCGCGGTCGGGAGGCCGCTACGCTCGCCCACGCCTGAACATCAACCCCGGAGCGCCGCCGCGCACTTCCACGGCGAACGCGACAACCTCGGTCGAAGCGGGCGAGGCCACGAACAGCGTCGTCATCGACCACGGCCACGCCGGCGCGACGCGACCGGTCTTGTCGAGGTGGAAGCTGGGCATCCGCCGGTGCGCACTCGGGACGCCGTCGTGATGCTACGTGCCGCTGACGTCGTCGGTACGGTCGAAGATCTCGAAGTCGTCGAGACCGGCTGTGAGAAGACCGATCGCGGCGGCAAGGCCGGCGTGCCGGGCCCGAGGACGAGCGTGTCGATCTCGCGGATCTCAGTTGGCGAGGACCCCGTTCTCGGGCGCGACCTGGCTGTCGTGCGCGTCAGCCCGCGGGGTTCGCATGGTCGTGGGCCTCTCCGCTGCGCTCGGGGGCGACCCGACCGAGGCGTGTCTTGCACTCGCCACGACGTGAGGCTATGCTAGGGAGTACTTACTCACTTGTCCAGCCCGGGTTCATGCGACCCGCCCGGCACACGTTCGGAGCCCAGTCATGAGTAGCACCGCAGCTGCACCGGAAGACGCGACCACCGCGACCGCAGTGTCGCCCTCGCCGCGTATCCCGGGCTCGTCGACTCCGTCCTGGGTCCAGACCGCGTTCTTCGCGAGCCGCCCGGACCTCTTCATGGAGCGCAACCACGCGCGTTACGGCGACACTTTTCGCGCAAAGATCAGGGGCTTCGGCACGGGGAACAACGTTTTTCTCGCCGATCATCGGATGATCGAGCAGGTCTTCAAGGGCTCCCCGTCGGCTCTTCGGCTCGGCGAGATCGCGGGCATCGCGGTGGAACCGATCGCGGGCCCGACCGCGCTGCTCACCCTCGACGGTGATGAGCACCTCAAGCGCAGGAAGCTCGTCCTGCCGCCGTTCCACGGCGCGCGGATGCTCAAGTACACGAGCATCACCGAGCAGGCGGCCGAGCGCTCTATATCGACCTGGCCGGTCGACGAGCCGTTCGCGCTCCGTCCCCGGATGGCGGCGATCACGATGGAGGTCGTGATGCGCGCCGTCTTCGGCGTCGAAGACGGAGCCCGTCGCGACCAGCTGAGCGACGCGGTCCTGAATCTGATCGAGACCGACCTCGCCGGGACGCTGGCCCTGACGTTCCCGCGCCTGCGACGCGACTTCGGACCGGTCCGCGCCTGGTCCACGATCCAGCGCAACAAGCAGCTCGCCGATCGCTTGGTCCACGAGGAGATCCGGTCGCGCCGCACAGCGGCCGACCTGGACGAACGCGAAGACATCCTGTCCATGCTGCTGCAGACCGAGCTCTCCGACGACGAGATTCACGACAAGCTGATCGAGATGCTGATCGCCGGTCACGAGACGACGGCGACGGCCCTGTCGTGGGCGTTCGACCTGATCCTCCATCACCCCAACGTCCTGACCAGGCTGCAGGACGAGCTGGCCGCCGGGGACGACAGCTACCTCGAGGCGGTCGTGCATGAGGTGCTCCGGCTGCGCCCGGTGGTCGCGACCGCCCAGCGTGTGGTGAGGGAACCCGTCGAGTTGGGGCCGTACACGATCGACGCCGGCATCACGCTGTTCTGCTCGATCTGGATGGTGAACCGGCGCCCCGACCTCTACGAGGAACCACTCGCCTTTCGGCCCGAGCGTTTTCTCGAACGTCGCCCGTCGACGTATGAGTGGATCCCGTTCGGCGGCGGGGTCCGCCGCTGCATCGGGGCCAACTTCGCGCCGATGGAGATGCGCACG
The DNA here is from genome assembly GCA_041603715.1 of Paraconexibacter sp. Taxonomy (GTDB): domain Bacteria; phylum Actinomycetota; class Thermoleophilia; order Solirubrobacterales; family Solirubrobacteraceae; genus Paraconexibacter. Next base: position 5,683 of record JBFIDS010000098.1, read on the forward strand.
GTGATCAAGCACGTGCTCACGCACACCACGCTCGAGCCCGCATCACCCGAACTCGAGAAGCCCCGCAACAAGGTCGTGCTGCTCGCCCCACAGAACGGCACGGTCGTCATCCGGAGGAGAGCAGCATGAGCTGGGAGGTAGAGGGCCGCACGGTCATCGTCACGGGCGCCGCGCGCGGCATCGGCGCGGCAGCCGGGCGGGCGCTTCACGAGCGAGGAATGAACGTCGTCCTCGCAGGTCTGGAAGCGGAGTTGATGGAGCAGCGCGCCGCCGAGATCGGCCCGCGAACCCTCGTGGTCGACTGCGACGTAACGAACGCCGAGCGGCTCGAAGCCGCCGTCGACGCCACACTCGAGCGGTTCGGGTCGATCGACGCAGTGGTCGCCAACGCCGGCGTGAATGCCATCGGCACGATGGAGACGAGCGACACCGAGACCTGGGAGAAGGTCGTCGAGGTCAATCTCTTCGGCGTCGTCCGCACGGTACGGGCCGTGCTGCCCCACATCATCTCCAGCCGCGGGTACATCCTTCCGGTCTCCTCGCTGGCCGGCGCCATGCCGCTCGCGCTGGGCACGCACTACACGGCCGCCAAGCACGCCGTCAATGGCTACGCTCAGGCCCTGCGGCTCGAGCTCGCCGCCGCGGGCGTCGATGTGGGCTGCGCGTACTTCGGAGCCATCGATACCGACCTGCTCCGCGACTCGTCCGCGGACCCCGCCACCGCGGCCATGATCGACGGTCTCCCGGAGCGCATCACGCGACCCATCCCGGCCGCCGAGGCGGGCGAGGCGATCGCGCGAGGCGTCGCCCGGCGTTCGCGCCGCGTGGTTGCGCCGCGCTGGATCCTGCCGATGCTGCTCGCGCCCGGTGTGTTCATCCCGCTCTCCGAGCGGGCCGGCGCCGCTGCGACACGGGCGGCTGTCGCGCTGGCCAACGACAGGGCGAGGACGGGGCACGTCGGCGTTGCGACCTTCGTCACAGAGCCTGACCCGCGGCGGGTGGTCACATGACCGCTCGTTCGCCGAGAGTCCCATCGCCAGTGATGCGCCTGGGACTTCACGCGGCCCGTCCGATCATCCTGTCACCGAGGGTGTCCCTCGCCACTCGTCGTCGATTCGTCGACGCGCTCACACGCGTGGGCCGAGCGCCCCGGGGCACCCGCTGTGAGCGCAGCGCGGTTGGCGGCGTTGCGTGCGAGCACGCGGCGCCGCCGGGCGCCGCGGGTGATCTCGTCTTGCTGTACCTCCATGGCGGTGGTTATGCGCTCGGCAGCGCACGCGCCTACCGGGGTTTCGCCGCCCGGCTCGCGGCCGCAGTCGGAGCGCGCGCGATCGTGCCGGATTACCGACTCAGCCCCGAGTATCCATTCCCGGCTGCGCTCGACGACGTCATCGCGGTGTACCGCGATCTGCTCGACGCCGGCCAGGACGCGTCGAAGATCGTCGTGGTCGGCGACTCGGCCGGCGGCGGCCTCGCGCTCGCCCTCACCATCTCGTTGCGCAACCGCGGCATCGCGCCGCCAGCGGCGCTCGGGCTGATCTGTCCGTGGCTGGACCTCGCCGCAGACGCGGCACGGACACGCGTAGCGAACCGCGACCCGCTGATCATTCCTCGTATCGTCACCGAGTGGGTCGAGCCATATCTCGGTGGTTGTGAGGCGACGGAGCCGCTCATCTCTCCGGTGCTCGCCGATCTGTCCGGGTTGCCGCCCATCATCGTCCACTCCGCCGGTGACGATCCGCTCGCGGTCGACGTCGACGCGCTCGTCGCGGGCATCAGCACGGGCCGTGGCGCCATCGAGCACACCCGCTACCCACGTCTATGGCACGTGTTTCACCTTCAAGCAGGTGTGTTGGCAGCGGCCGACGACGCTGTCAGCGACCTCGGCGCCGCGCTGCGTCGTCACGCGGCGGTCGCCGCGGAGGGGCGGGTCTCCTCCCGCGAAACCCCCATCCAAGGCGCCGACCCCGAGGAGGTGCTCGCGCACCTCGAGACCTACGCGCCCGGTGGCTTGGACCAGCGGGTCCCCGACGACAGTCCTTGACGCCGGACATCGACGACCCGTGGACGCGGGCGCCTGCGCGACCGATGTCGGTGTAGTGTGAGGCGGGGCTGCCGGGCTCGCCTCGGGTGTCCTGCGTAACGACGGGTGATGACCACCTCGGGCAGCCGGTCGCGGCCCATCCTCGCGGGTGCGCGGCCGACGGGGTGGCGAGTCGCCGTCAACACCGCTCGCCGGACCGCGGGTTGACGCGGGAGGCGGACGCCATCCGCTGACCTGGCGGAAGGTGACGCGATGACCGCAGGTCTTCTCGACGGCTGCCCACGCCTCGAGCAGGTCGAGGTGCGCGAGAACCTCACTCACCGCGAGGAAAAGCAGGTCGTCCGGCAGGCTGGGCCAGAGGGCATCCACGACCGTCCGCGCAGTTGCCGGCCCGCCGGCGAGATGGGAGTAGATCTCGCCAGCGCGTTCCTCGTGGTGGCGCGTGCGTTGCTCGATGAGATCACGCGTCCCAGCGAAGACCGAGCCGTGGCCTGGGAGGGCGCAGCGGACGTCAAGATCTCGGGTGCGACGCAGCGAGTCCAGGTAGTCGATCAGCGGCCGTGGGCGGGTGTCCTCGCGCGCCGCCTCTTCGGCATCGTCGGCTCCGGGCGGGAGGCTCGCCAAGGGGTTGGAGGAGATCGACGGCAGCAGATGATCGCCGGTAAGCAGAAGACCGTCGGCCTCGTCGAAGAACACCAGGTCACTCGGGCTGTGGCCCGGGCGGTGCAGCACGCGCAACGTCCGACCTCCTGCGACGAGAAGATCGCCGTCGGCGAGGCCGATGCCGATGTCGACCGGCGCGGTGAGCCCCACCTGCGTCGCGCCGATCCCCGCGAGCGTCTCGAGCTCCGTCTCGCTCATCCCGTGCCGGGCCATCACCGTTCTCATGAACGTGCCTTGGCGCTCGAGCGCGGGCGTGAGGTCGGCGAAGTCCCCGGCGATCGGGCCGAATGCCGCGACCTTCGCTCCTGACCGACGCGCGATCTCGCCGGCATTGCCGACGTGATCTGGATGCTCGTGGGTCAGGACGATCAGCTCGATGTCCTGCGTGGTGACCCCCGCTGCAGCCAGGCCGATTTCGAGCGCCGCGAGTGCCTTCGGGATCCGCGGCCCAGTATCGACGAGGGTGAGCGGCGAGCCCCGGAGGAGATACGCGTTGACCGGGCCGATCGGCCACGGCGTCGGCAGCGCTATCACGCTGATGTCGGTGGGCAAGGCGACGGCGGGGATCGGCCGCTGCTCGTCGACGCCCGGGTGACCCCCGCTCATCGCTCGCGGGGAGCCACGATGGTGATCGTCCCCTGGGCGGCACACACGAGGCGGTCCCCGACGTGGAGCTCGCCACGGACGACAGCGCTGCGTCTCGTCATGGCGAGCACGTTCGCGTGTGCATCGACGGTGCCGGCCTGGACGGGCGCGACGTAGTTGAGCTTGAGCTCGGTCGTCGCGCCCCAGTGGCCGTCGGGCATGAGCGGATAGATCACGGCGCCGGTGATGTGGTCCAAGATGCTGGCGAGGGCGCCGCCGTGGACGTTCCCGGAGGGCGTCAGGAGCTCTTCGCGCAGCTCGGCCCGGGCGACGAGCGTGCCGGGACCGAACTCGACAAGCTGGATCCCGAGGTACTGGGCCAGTCCTGGCATGGTGTTGCCGATCTCGAGCATGGTGTCGGCGATCGCGGCGTTGTAGCGCTCGGTGAAGCTGGACGGAGTCATCGTGCAGTGGTCCTC
>JBFIDS010000099.1:0-9435 GCA_041603715.1 Paraconexibacter sp.
ACGACGCGCCGTCGCGCAGGATCGTGTTCCCGTGGCGGTCGATGACCTTGTCGACGAGCGTCGTGCTGAGCCGCAGGACGACGCGGTCCTCGTCGTCGTTCTCGCGGTTCACGAGCCCGAGGTACTCGACCTTCGGGTCCGTGCTCACCTCCACCACGTTCTTCCAGCCCTTCGAGGTGAAGTCGTCGAGCCGACGCTCCCACTCCACCATCAGGTCGGCACCGACGAGGCGGCGGAGCGTTTCCCGGTCGTCCCGTCCCCACGCCTCCTGGACGTCGCGGAACAGCGCGCAGGCGTCCCGCACGACGGCGTCGGCGGCGAAGTAGGCATCGTCCTCGGCGGCCTCCGCGCTCGCGACGACGACCCTCTCGTGCCGCGCCTTGCGCCGCCGGTTGTACTTGATCGCTTCGACCACCGCGATCACGGCGATGACCGCGATGACGACGAAGATGAGGCCGAACACGATCGCTCCTCCGACGCCGAGATCCCCGCCCGACCCGCCGGACGACCCTCCCCCGGAGAATCCGCCTCCACCTCCGCCACCCCCGCCTCCGCTGAATCCGGAGGACCCGCCCCCGGCCGCGGCGATGACGAGATCGAGGAGGGCGAGCGTGACCATGGCGCGCATCGTGCCAGAGCTTCCGCGCGCGAGCACGGATCCGGCCAGGAGGAACGCCGCGACCACCGGGCGTGACCGCGCTCAGGGTGCGGCGCGCAGCGCCGCGAGGGCCGCGGCGCGACGCAGCCCGACGTGGCGCTCGAGCCGGGCCCGTGCCGCCGACGTGAGGTTCTGCAGCGCGACGCCCGCGACGCCGTCCCCGTCGATCCGCACGACGCGGCCGCTCGCGTCGAGGATCGCCCCGGGCGTGAGCTCGAGGAGGACGCGGACCCGCTCACCGTGAAGCAGGCCGGGCGCACCGTCGAGGAGGACCCCGCCGGCGGAGATGTCGCGCGTGCGGGCGTCGAGCCACCCGGAGCCCATGCGCGCGGGTATGAGGGTCACCGGGCGAATCGCGTCGACGCGGTCGAATCGCCGGCGGGCGATGTCCCGCGCGACGATCTCGGGTCCGTACGTCGCCGTGCCGGCGACGGGCCGCGAGGGCTGGACCGGGAGCGCCCCCATCGGGAGGAGGAGATGGATGAGCCCGTCGCGCAGGGCACCGTCGGGGCCCGGGACCGCGAGCAGCTCCCCGTCGACCATGGGCCCGTCGTCGACGTCTGCCGGTGAGACCCGGCAGCGGCGCCGGTGAAGGAGCCGAGGGGTGAGGTGACGGGACCGAGAGCCGGCCGGGGCGAGCACGAGCTCCGCCGCCCCGGGGACGACGCGCGCGACGATGGCGTCGACCGTCCCGCCGCCCTCGATGTCGAGGCGGACGCGCTCGGGCGTGGCGGCGGTCGGCGGGGCGCCCATCCCCCACCACATCGGCAACGTGGTCGAGGAGTTGAGCAAGAGGCCCTCCCGCGTGGCGATCCGTCCGTCCTCTCTCCACGCCCACGCCCGACGCCGGTCGCGGTCGTCGTCGCGTACGGCACGTTTGGAGAGATCCCCAGGGGCCGGTTCGACGTGGAGGGCGGTCGTGCCCCGCCGCCGTCGTCCGTCAAGTCCTGGCGCCGAAGCGATTCCGCAGCGGGGAGAGGGCCGCGAGGGGACGTCCGGGCGAGGCGGCCCATCCTCGTTCTATCGGCATCGGCTGCGAGGATCACGAGCAACGTGGCGCGCTCGGACTCATCCGTGGGTTCTGATTGGAGCTTCCGGGTAGACGCAGTGTCAAGTTCATCAATCAGGGGCGGCGAAGTGCCGATGATGAGGACATGAAGGGTGCCGGGTTCATGAGGTCGCAGCGTGAGGCGTCGGTCCAGGACGTCCGCCTCAGCGGCGCCCGCCGGCTCCGCGTCCGCCACTGGGACGGCACGGGACGTCCGCTCGTCCTCCTCCACGGGCTCATGGACGACAGCGAGGGGTGGAACGAGCTCGCGCTTGACACCCACCGTCCGTGTGTCGCCATCGATCTCCCCGGCTTCGGCGGCTCGGACCTTCCGACGCGCCCGCGGATCAGCGCCTACGCCGAAGCGATCGTCGAGGGCCTCGATCGCCTCGAGATCGATGGGGGCACCCTCGTCGGCCACAGCCTCGGGGGAGCGGTCGCCGCCGCGGTGGCCGAGCGCTCCCCGCACGTCCACGCGCTCGCTCTTCTCGCACCCGCGGGATTCGGGCACATCCGCCTCGCGGAGGTCGTCAGCCTGCCCGGCCTGCGCCACGTCAGCGAGGCGGCGCTGCCGCTCGCGCTCGTCAACCCGCTCGCGGTGACGGCCGCCTACTCCACGGTGGTCGCCCATCGGCGCCTCCCCTCTCGCGACCTCATGACGCGCCTGCAGCGGCGGGCGTTCCGCTCCGGCCCCGGCGTGAGCCACGCCTGTCAGGCCCTCGCGGCCTCGGGACGGTCGGAGCGGGCGTTCTTCCGCCGGCAGATCGAGTTCGCCGGCCCGGTCGCCGCGCTCTGGGGCCAGCACGACGCGCTCGTGAATCCCGGGCACGCCGCGGCGCTCGCACGGTCGCTCCCGCAGGCCCACGTCGAGACGTGGGACGGGATGGGCCACCATCCGCAGCGCGAGCGCCCGGCCGAGATCACGCGCTTCATCGAGAATCATGCGACGACGGGCCGCCGGTCGACTCCGCGCCGTCCGACCGTGCTGCCGCTGCGCGACGCGGCGTAGGACGGCGCCCCGCGACCTCGGCGGCGCCCCGCGACCTCCGGGCAGCGCCCGCCGGTACGGTGCCGGACCATGAAGCTCGCGACGTTCCGTGCCCCCGGCTCCGAGGCTCCGACCTGCGGCGAGGTCGTCGGCGAGGAGGTCGTCGCGTTCACCGACGGCTCGACCGTCCTCGATCGGCTCGCCTCGGGCGACCGCACGCCGGCGGACGGTCCGCGCCACGTGCTCGCCGACGTGACGCTGCTCGCGCCGTACCGCCCGCGCATCCTCTACGGCATCGGCCTCAACTACCGCGCCCACGCGGCCGAGCAGGGACTCGAGACGCCCGAGTTCCCGATCGTCTTCACGATGTCGCCATCGAGCGCGAACGATCCCGGCGGGCCGGTCGTCTGCCCCGCCGTCGTCCGCCGGCTCGACTACGAGGGCGAGCTCGCGATCGTCATGGGCGCGGGCGGCGAGATCGCCGGTTACGCGGTCGCCGACGACGTGAGCGCCCGTGACCTCCAGCGCCGGGAGCCGCAGTGGACGCGCGCGAAGGGGTTCGACACCGCCTGCCCGTTCGGTCCCTGGGTGACGACCGCCGATGAGGTCGGGGACCCGGGGGACCTGCGCCTGCGCACGTGGGTGAACGGCGACCTGCGCCAGGACACCCGGACCTCCGACCTCGTCTTCGACTGCGAGACGCTCGTCGCGTTCCTGGGGGAGACGAACGCGCTCCAGCCCGGCGACCTCATCCTCACGGGGACGCCGAGCGGCGTCGGCGCGGCGATGGACCCGAGGACGTTCCTCGTCGATGGGGACGTCGTGCGGATCGAGATCGAGCGCCTTGGGGCGATCGAGCACCCGGTGCGCGTGCCGGGCTGAGGGTCAGCCGCCCATCACCCCGTCCCCGGCGTCGTGCTCCTCGACGGTGCCGGCCCCGCCGTCCACGGTGACGATCTCCCCGTCCCGCAGGCGGCTCGTGCCGTCCACGGTGCCGAGAACCGCGGGGACGTCGTGCTCTCGCGCGACGATGGCCGCATGGGAGAGGGACCCGCCGGCGTCGGTCACGAGCGCGCCGATCCGGCTGAACAGCACCGACCACACGGGTGACGTGATCGGACACACGACCACGTCCCCGGACTGCACGGCGGCGAAGTCGTCTTCGCTGCGCACGATGCGCACGGGTCCGGTGTGCCGGCCGGGTGAGCCGGGTGTCCCGCGCACGGCGGTGGTGTCGGCGACGCGCTCGCCGGGGTACTCGCGCTCGATCATCCAGAGCATCGCGCCCGTCGTGCGCTGGACGGCCTCCGGCGCGGCGCGGAGGTCCGGCGGGTCGGACGCCGGACGGCCGATGACGGCCGGGCCGGGGTGAGCGATCACCCAGGCGTGCTCGGCCCGCCTGCGCGCGACGAGCGCTCCGAGGTCGCCGAGTCCCTCCCGACCGCCGCGCAGGACGGCCCGCAGCTCGTCGGCCTCCAGCCAGCACGCGTCCTCGCGGCGGACGATGTCACCCGAGTCGGCGAGACGCCGACCGATCTCGAGGACGGCGAGGCGCATGAGGCCACACGGCATCGAGTCCGTGAAGAAGAGGTTGTCCTCGCGCACCGGCCACGCCTCACGCGCGCGCTCCAACGCACGGTGCAGGCGCCGGCGATCGGGTTCGTCGAGCCCGCGCTCACTCGCCGCGCTCTCGAGGCGCTCGTCGGCCTCGGCCCGGCGCCGGGCGAGATCGTCCGCGAGCCCCTCGGTCGTCGCCTCGGCGGCGACGAGGTCGCGCAAAATCCCGAGCACGAGCTCCGGCCGTTCCGCCAGTGACGGCTGTCCGGGGTCGTAGCCGGTCGTGCGGCACCCGTAGTACGCGAGGTGCTCGGTGAGCCCGTCGGCAACCTCCGCCGCGCCCGCGCCGCGCAGGGCGGCGAGGACGTCCGCGGGAGGTGTGCCGGCGGAGTCGGCGACGATGCGCGCCACCGCTGGGTCGCGCTGGGCGAGCGCGGCGATGCGCCGGAGGTCACGATCGGGCGCCGACGACGTCGTGGAGAGCCCTCCGACGAGGTCGAGGGCCTGCGCCTCGCTCCAGCCGAGCAGGTCCGCCGTCGCCGTCACGAGGTCGTGGAGCGCCATGACGTAGGGGACGAAGAGGAGGAAGTGGATGCGCTGTCCGTCGGCCGACAGCGCGCAGACGCGGTCGAGATGGGCGTCGAGCCCGCGGTCGTCGAGCGCCTCGAGATCGACGCCGCGCAGCTCGGCGATGCGCCGCTCGAGGTCCGGGCGCCACTCGCGCGGCCAGCGGTCGAGCGTCCGCTGCGGAAGGTCGTCGGCGATGACGGAGCGGGCGACCTGGGCCTTCGCCCTCAGGGGCGGGACCACACGCAGCAGGATGCCCATCAGCCACCACGGCGGCGCGGGCCCGTCCTTCCCGCCGGGCGGCAGGATCCGCGAGTAGGACTCACCGCCCGGGAACCGCTGCTCCATGCCGTCGATGAGCAGGCCGTAGGTCCGCGCCATTTCGCAGACCGCTCCGCCGAGAGGGGGGAAGTAGAGCGTCGTACCCACCGGCGAGAGCGGCTCGGTGTGGTGGCTGGCGTCCTTCTCCCATGTGCCCCCGGTCGGTAGGTCGAGGATCGGTGCGACGGGGAGTGCGGTGATCGGACGGGCCTGGAGCACGTGCACGCGTCCGTCCGCGATCGCCCACTCGACGTCGGCGGGCGTGCCGATCGCGGCGGCGAGGCGACGTGCCTCGGCGGCGACGGCCGCCACCTGGGAGGTGGTGAGGACCGCCTCGGGTCCGCCCGTCCGTCGCGGATCCCGGTCGCCGGCGTCGGCGACGGTCCAGTCCTCGGGGGTGACCTCGCCCGCGACCAGCCGGTCGGCGAGCCCGGTGACGGCGCTCACGAGCACTTCGTCGTCGCCGGTGACGGGGTTGGCCGTGAACGCGACCCCCGCGACGTCGGCGTCGACCTGGCGCTGCACGAGCACGGCGATCGCGGACGGCGCACAGCCGCGGCGCTGCGCGTAGGCGCTCGCGCGGAGGGAGCGGGCGCTCGCGACGCATCGGCGGACCGCCGCCCACAGCTCGGAGGGCGTGCGCACCCCGAGCACCGAGTCGTACTGGCCCGCCCACGAGGCGCCGGGGAGATCCTCGGCGACGGCGGAGGAGCGCACCGCGACGGTCCCCCCGAGCGCCGCGATGGCGTGCGTCAGGATCTCCCGGGTCGCGTCGGGCAGGAGCTCGGGGTCGTCGTCCTCGCCCATGGCCGCGGTGGCTGCGACCGGCAGGACCACACCGCCGGGGACCTCGTGGCCGGCCCGTCGCAGGCGGGCGAGCGTCGCCGCCTTGCGACCCGCGCGGGACGGGTCGGTCGCGGCATCGTCGTCGAGGCTGAAGGGCAGGTCCGTCATGGTCGCGTCATCGGTCGTCGTCACGGGGTTCTCCTTCGGGGATGGACGGGGTCGTCACGGGCTCGGGACCGGGCAGGCGGCCGTCGCGGACCGCGTCGACGAGCACGGCGGTCGCCCAGGTCGCGGCGCGGACGGCCGCCTCGTCGTCGAGGCCGAGGTCGTGAAGGTCGAGCCACGTCCGGCTGCTCGCGACGTGACGGAGCATCGCCGCGGCGGCGAGGATCGAGTCGGGGTCCGCGTCGGTGGTCGCCGAGGCGACCACGTCGAGGAACCGCTCGCTGCGTCGGCCCTGACCCGCGGTCCGCAGCGCTGCGCCGACGCCGAAGCGGACGCCGGCCTCCGCCGCGCGCGCGTCGCGGGAGAACAGGGCGAAGTTGGTGCGCACGGCGTCGGGGAGCCCATCGACGTCGTCGGGGACGTCGTGCCCACCGCGGGCGGCCATCCGCCGGCCGACGGCGACGGACAGCGCTTCGAGCAGCGCTTCTCGCGTGGGGAAGTGGCGGTAGACGGTGCGGTGTGAGACGCCGGCGCGGTCGGCGACCTCCTGCACGGAGAACCCCGGGAGGCCGCCGTCGCAGATCACGTCGACGAGGGCGTCGATGATCCGGTCGGTGGTCGGGGCGGAGGCTGGCGGTGGGGACGTGTCCGAGTGCTCTGTCATAACTTATGACGTCATAAGTTATGACAGGCCGCGCAGTCGTGTCAAGGCACGCGTCCGCGGCCCGATCGAGCGGGGTCGCTTGGGCGTTCTGGATCAGGCTCGTGCCGTGGCCCGCCCGGTCGTCGCGGGGACGGCCGCTCAGCGGGGCAAGGGAAGGGGCACGCTCGTGGCGCTCGTTCGACCCCTTTCAACGCGGCGCGCTCATGGCGCCGCGGACCGTCAGTGCTCCTCGATCACCTTGTCGATCAGGCCGTACTCCTTGGCCTGCTCGGGCGTGAAGAAGCGGTCGCGCTCCATGTCGGTGTGGATCTGCTCGAGCGTCTGGCCCGTGTGCTGCTGGTAGATGCGCTCGAGGTTCGCGCGCGTCTTGAGGATCTCGCGGGCGTGGATCTCGATGTCCGACGCCTGCCCCTCGTAACCCGGTGACGACGGCTGGTGGATGAGGATGCGGCTGTTGGGCAGCGACATGCGCTTGCCCGCGGCTCCGCCCATGAGGAGGAGGGAGCCCATCGACATCGCGATGCCGCAGCAGATCGTCGACACGTCCGGCTTGATGAAGTTCATCGTGTCGTAGATCGCGAGCCCCGCCGACACCGACCCGCCGGGCGAGTTGATGTAGATCGAGATGTCCTTCTCGGGGTCCGAGGACTCGAGGTGCAGGAGCTGGGCGACGACGAGGTTCGCGATCGTGTCGTCGACGGCCTGGCCGAGGAAGATGATCCGCTCGTTGAGGAGACGACTGAAGATGTCGTACTCGCGCTCGCCGCGGGCGCTGCGCTCGACCACCGTGGGCACTAGGGGCATGAGCGCACCCTAGCGAAGCGGGTCCACCAGCCCGGGGCGCGGCCGTTCAGCCGTCGACGAGCCGCGCGGCGAGCGTGCTCCACGCGGCGGCGATCCGCTCGACGGGGAGGCCGAGCACGGTCCGCTGGTGCCCCACGACGCCGGCCGCGAGCGGCGCGAGCAGCATGTCGGCGTGGAGGTCCGGGTCGACGCTGGGGCCCACCTCGCGCAGGAGGACCACGAGGTGGGTGCGGTACAGCTGGTAGACCGGGCTCGCGAGCTGGCTCGACGTGCCGAGGCTGCGCTCGATCTCCGTGATGAGGTCGGCGAAGTCCTCGAGCTGGAGGAGGTAGGCGGGCCCGAAGGCGACGATGCGCTCGCGGGCGGGTGCACCGGGGCCGAGTGGCGGGGCGCCGCGGATGAGCTCGTCCTGGAACGCGCTCTCGCGGTCGTTGAGGAGGGACCGCAGCAGCCCTGCGCGATCACCGAAGCGCCGGAAGAGGGTGCCCTTCCCGACGCCGGCGGCCACCGCGATGCGGTCCATCGACACGCATGCCGCCCCGTCGCGGGCGACGAGCGCCTCGGTCGCGCTGAGGATGCGCCGCCGGTTGCGGGCGGCGTCGGCCCGCTCGCGTGGCTCGCCCCCGAGCACCGGGAGCTCGGCCGTCGACCCGGCGCCACCGGAGACCGACGACGGGAAGGGGATCACGGGGAGGTCGGGAGTGGGGGCCATCTGGACGGGGAGTTTGACAAACGGACTGCAGTCCGGCTAATCTTCTCCCAGAATCGGACCATAGTCCACTTAACGCGAACCGAATCTGAGAGGAACCATCATGAGCACCACCCTCACCACCCCCGTCACCGGCATCTGGTCGATCGACCCCGTGCACTCCTCCGTCGACTTCACCGTCAAGCACGTCGTCTCGAAGTTCCGGGCCGGCTTCGGCGAGGTCGCCGGCTCCTACGACGCCGACGCGGGGATCCTGCGCGGCAGCGCGCCGGTCGCATCGCTCGACATCGCGATGGAGGACCTCAAGGCCCACCTCCAGTCGCCCGACTTCTTCGACGCGGCCAGCCACCCGACGATCGACTTCGTCTCCTCGGACGTGCGCCGGGACGGCGATCTGCTCGAGGTCGCCGGCGAGCTGACGATCCGCGGCGTGACGAAGCCGGTGACCGCCCGCGGCGAGATCACCGAGGTCGCCGCCGGGCCCGCAGGGGACATCCTCGGCATCGAGCTCGAGGCGACGATCGACCGCGGCGACTGGGGTCTCGACTGGAACATGGACCTTCCGGGCGGGCGCAAGGCCGTCGGGGACCACGTGACGATGAGCGTGTCGCTCGAGTTGGGCCGCCCGGCGGCGCAGGAGGGCTAGCGCGATGCGGATCCTCGGTCTCACCGGCAGCCTGCGGGCCGGCTCCAGCAGCGCGCGTCTCCTCGGCGCGGCGGCCGCGGCCTTGCCGGAGGACGTCGAGCTCGCCACGTTCGACGGGCTCGGCGACGTCCCGCCCTATGACGCCGACGTCGACGCGGCGGGCGTCCCCGACGGGGTCGCGGCGCTGCGCGCCGCGATCGGCGACGCGGACGCGCGCCTCGTCGTCCCGCCCGAGTACAACGCGTCGGTGCCCGGCGTGCTGAAGAACGCGATCGACTGGGCCTCGCGGCCGCGGGCGACGACGGTCCTGCAGTCCCTCCCGGTCGGAGTCGTCTCCCACAGCCCCGGCCAGTTCGGCGGGCTCTGGGCGGCCGACGACCTCACGCGGATCCTCAAGATCACGGGGGCGCGCCCGCTCGAGGAGTCGGTGAGCGTGCCGCAGATCGACAGCGCCCTCCCGGAGGGCGCCGACCGCCTCGCCGACGAGGAGCGCCAGGAAGCGCTCGAGGCGCTCGTGTCCTC
>JBFIDS010000100.1:0-9347 GCA_041603715.1 Paraconexibacter sp.
CCCGGAGGGCCGGTGACGCCGACGACGTGGGCCGGCGCCTCGGCGCCGAGCTCGGCGGGGGCGACGGCCCGCAGCAGGGCGGCGATCTCCTCGCCGGCCGCGGGCGTGCGGTTCTCCACGAGGTTGAGGACAGCCGGCGCCGCGGCGAGGTCCCTCGCGCGCAGGCGGGCGCCGAGCTCGGCTCCGTCCTCGGGCACGTCGGCGCCTACGACGCCGCGGTCGCTGCGATGTCGTTGTGCTCGGCGACGAGCGCGACGATGTCCCGCATGATGCGGCGGATGTCGAAGTCCTTCGGCGTGTAGACCGCGGCGACCCCGGCCTCCTTGAGGGGGGCCTCGTCCTGCTCGGGGATGATGCCGCCGACGATGACCGGCGCGTCGACGCCCGCCTCGCGCAGCGCGGCGATCACGTCCGGGATGAGCTCGCGGTGGGAGCCCGAGAGGATCGAGAGCCCGACGACGTGGACGCCCTCCTGGAGCGCGCTCGAGGCGATCTGCGCGGGGGTGAGGCGGATGCCCTCGTAGACGACGTCCATCCCGGCGTCGCGTGCCCGTACGGCGATCTGCTCGGAGCCGTTGGAGTGTCCGTCGAGGCCCGGCTTCCCGACGAGGATCTTCACGCGGCGGCCGAGCGCCTCGCTCACGCGGTCGACCTCCTCGCGCAGCGCCTCGATGTCGGGGTCGTCGGTCCCCGCGGCCGCCTCGCCGACGCCCGTCGGACCGCGGTACTCACCGAAGGTCTCGCGCAGCGTGTGCGCCCACTCGCCGGTCGTCGCGCCGGCGCGGGCCGCGGCGATCGTCGCGGGCATGATGTTCTCGTCGCTGTCGGCGACGCGGGCGAGCTCTTCGAGCGCGGCGTCCACCGCGGCCTGGTCGCGCGCGGAGCGCCACTTCTCGACGCCCTCGCGCTGCTCGGCCTCGACGGCGGCGTCGACGACGAGGATCCCGCCCTCCGCGTCAGCGGTGAGCGGGGACGGCTCCGTCTCCGTGTACTTGTTGATGCCGACGACGATCTGCTCGCCGGCCTCGATCCGGGCGATGCGCTCCCGATGGCTCTCGACGAGCGCGCCCTTCATGTAGTCGACGGCGGCGACCGCCCCGCCGTGCTCGGCGACGACGGCCATCTCCTCGCGGGCGCCCTGCAGCAACTCCTCGACGAGGCCGTCCATGACGACCGAGCCCTCGAAGATGTCCGGGTACTCGAGGAGGTCGGTCTCGAACGCGAGGACCTGCTGGATGCGCAGGGCCCACTGCTGGTCCCAGGAGCGGGGGAGGCCGAGGGCCTCGTTCCACGCCGGGAGCTGCACCGCTCTGGCTCGCGCGTTGCGGCCCATCGTCACGGCGAGGGCCTCGAGCACGATCCGCTGGACGTTGTTCTCCGGCTGGGACTCGGTGAGGCCGAGCGAGTTGACCTGCACGCCGTAGCGCAGGCGCAGCTGCTTCTCGTCGGTGACGCCGTAGCGCTCGCGCCCGAGCTCCTCCCAGAGGATGCCCATCGCGCGGAGCTTCGCGTGCTCCTCGACGAACCGGACGCCCGCGTTGACGAAGAACGAGATGCGGCCGAAGACCTTCGGCATGAGCTCGTCGTCGACCCGCTCGCGCACCGCGTCGAGCACCGCGATCGCGTTGCTCATCGCGTAGGCGATCTCCTGGACCGGGGTCGCGCCCGCCTCCTGGAGGTGGTAGCTGCAGATGTTGATCGGGTTCCACTTCGGCACCTCGGACACCGTGTAGGCGACCATGTCGGCGATGAGCCGCATCGACGGGCCGGGCGGGAACGCGTAGGTCCCGCGGGCGAGGAACTCCTTGATGATGTCGTTCTGCGTCGTGCCCTGGAGCTGGGCCTGCTCGACGCCCTGCTCCTCAGCGGCGACGATGTAGAGCCCGAGGAGCCACGCGGCCGTCGCGTTGATCGTCATCGAGGTGTTCATCTGGTCGAGCGGGATGCCCGACATCAGCGTCTCCATGTGCCCACGGTGGGCGACGGGCACGCCGACCTTGCCGACCTCGCCCCGGGCGAGCTCGTGATCGGGGTCGTACCCGGTCTGGGTGGGCAGGTCGAACGCGACCGAGAGCCCGGTCTGGCCCTTGGCGAGGTTCGAGCGGTAGAGCTCGTTGGACTTCTCGGCGGTGGAGTGGCCCGCGTAGGTGCGCATCATCCACGGACGGTCACGCTCGGGCAGGCGATGGGACGACATGCCCGGGATTCTAGGGCGCGGGGTCTCGATCCCGTCTCGTGCGGTCGACACGGGGGCGCGCACGACCTACGGTGCGCCGGTGAGCATCCTCGACCAAGCGCTCGACGGGCTCTTCATGCCCTTCACCCGGACGGACCGCAAGCTCGCCCGCCTCATCCGCGAGGGCGAGCGCCTCCCGGGCGTGCTCGACGCCGTGCGCATCGTCGCGGCGGGCGG
Source organism: Paraconexibacter sp. (assembly GCA_041603715.1). GTDB lineage: Bacteria > Actinomycetota > Thermoleophilia > Solirubrobacterales > Solirubrobacteraceae > Paraconexibacter. Next base: position 2,414 of record JBFIDS010000100.1, read on the forward strand.
CGACGGCTCCGAGCACTACCTCGGCGTCACCGTGCAGGGTCCGCACGGCGAGTTCCGCGCCGGCGTCCGGCAGCAGCTCTTCCTCTCCTACGGGGCTCGCGCCCGGCTGGGGGCCGAGGTCATCGTCCTGCACCTCGACGGCAAGGTCGCCGTGGACTGGCCCGGGACGATGCGCCTCGACGGCGTCGAGCTGCCCGGGAACCCGGCGGTGATCGCGGGGAAGACGACGAAGGAGCCGATCCCCGCAGGGATCCGCGATGACATGCTCGACCGCAAGAAGCTGCGCACGTGGCCGGCGTCGACCGGTGAGCTGCTCGCGGTCGCAGACCGCGAGGTGATGGGGATGCCGGTGCAGGAGAAGCGGGTGACGCTGCGTCTCGCCGACGGCAGCGAGATCGAGCGGAGCCGCGAGCACGTGCCGGTCTACGCCCGTCACCTCGCGCGGCCCGGCGTGACCGTGCCTGTCGTCGAGAACCCGAAGAAGCCCGGGGACGTCCGGATCGACTGGGCGCGCGCGGCGGAGGAGGACGCGGGCATCGTCGGGCCCGCCTCGGCGGGCGATCGATAGCCTCACCGTCGATGACCGAGATCCGCGTCCTCGACACCGTCCACATGGGCATCCCGAAGTCCGTCTGCACGTTCGCCGTGGACGACGACGTGCTCGTCGACCCAGGCCCCGAGGTCGCGCACGCGACGATGCTCGCCGCCCGTGGCGCCGACGTGCCCGCGCCGCGGCGCATCCTGCTCACGCACATCCACTTCGACCACGCCGGGGCGACCGGCCGCCTCGTCGAGAAGTGGCCCGACGTCGAGGTGTGGGTCCACGAGAAGGGCGCGCCGCACCTCATCGACCCGACCCGGCTCGTCGGCAGCGCGCGCCGCATCTACGGCGACGACTTCGACCGGCTCTGGGGCGCGGTGATCCCCGTCCCGGAGGCCAACGTCCGCGTCCTCACCGGCGGGGAGACGATCGACGGCTGGACGGTGGAGTACACGCCCGGTCACGCCAAGCACCACGTCGCCTACCTCCACGAGGGCACCGGGACCGCGTTCACCGGGGACGTCGCGGGCGTCCGGGTCGGTCGCGGGCCGACGCTCCCGCCGACCCCGCCGCCGGACATCGACGTCGAGCTGTGGCTCGAGTCGATCGACACGGTCGCGGCCTGGAAGCCGGAGCGCCTCGCGATCACGCACTTCGGGATCCACGAGGACGCCGCCGCGCAGCTCGCCGAGCTCAAGGAGACGCTGCCCTGGCTCGCCGAGGCGGCCCGCACGACCGACGAGGCGGGGTTCGCCGCCGAGCTGCGCGCGCTCATCCACGAGAAGGCCGCGGGGGACGAGGAGGTCATCGCGGGCTACGAGGAGGCGATCCGGCCCGAGACGAACCATGCCGGGCTCGCGCGCTACTGGTCGAAGCGTTAGCCTCAGGAACCGTGAGCCAGACGATCGAACTCCCGGGCGTACGACCCGCCCGACCCGATGACAGCAGCCTCGGCGGTGCCTGGCGCGTCATCGTGAAGAACGACGATCACAACACCTTCGACCACGTCGCCCGCACGCTCTCCCGGTACATCCCCGGGATGACGCTCGACCAGGGCTACGGGGTCGCCGACCGCATCCACCAGACCGGTCAGGCGATCGTCTGGTCGGGGCACCAGGAGCTCGCCGAGCACTACTGGTCGCAGCTCTCCGATGCGGGGCTCACGATGGCCCCGCTCGAGCGCGGCTGACGCCGCGCCTCCCCGCAGTTCACCGTCTGTTCCTCACCTCCGGGTCCGCAAGGGCGTAGCGTTGTCGCGCCAGCACACATTCCGAGACCGGGAGGTCACCATGTTCGTCGCCCTGACCGCGCGTACGCTCGAGCGCGACGCATTCGAGTCGTTCCGACAGGCGTTCCTCGAGGACTCCGCGAACTGGCCGCCGCAGCTCGTGCGCTTCACGATGGCGCGCAACGTCGATCACCCCGACGAGGTCAGCTGCTTCGGTCTGTTCGACGGCACAGTCGAGGAGCTTCGCGCCGGGGGGAGTCGAGCCGACTACGACGCCCAACAGGCCCGGATCGACGGCCTCGTCGCTTCCGTCGGCACCGACGGGATGTTCGAGGTCGTCGAGACCCTCGAGCGCCCGGCGGCGACCGCCTGAGGCCGGGACGCGGAAGGGCGCCCGTCGGGCGCCCTTCGCACATCCGGATGTCGGGCGGGACTACGCCTCGGCGGGCGCGGGGTCCGGCGCCGGCGCGCCGGAGCCGGTGAGCTCCGCCGGGTCCTTCGGGCCCTCGCCGAACGCGACGACGTCGTGCCACACGTAGAGGATCGGGACCTGCCACCAGCCGGAGGTCAGCGTCCGGAACCGCGTGAACTCCGGGCCGTTCCAGAACGTCTCCCACTCCTTCTTGGAGTCGAAGTGGATGATCTGCTGGACCTTGTACCGGTCGTCCCGGTTGCGGTACAGCGAGTACGCCGACGCGCCGTAGCGGACCGACAGGGGCGTGAGCTCCGCGAGCGCCTCCTCGAGGCGGTCGGCGCGGAAGCCGGTCGCGTACCAGTTGAGATGGACGGCGCCGGGCATCAGGCACCCACCTCGGCGCGGATCGCCCCGGGGCCCTCGGCGGTCTTGCCCTGGCCCTCCTCGGTCGCTCCGACGAGGATCGCGATCTTGCCGAGGTGCTGGTTGTCGCGCATGAGCTGGTGCGCGTTTCCGCAGTCCTCGAACGGCATGGTCTTCCAGAGCACCGGGCGGATCTTGGACTCCTCGATGAGCTGGTTGGCGAGGTTGCACTCCCACGCGTTGGCGAAGTGCGAGCCGAGGATCTCCTTCTGGCGCATCCAGAGGTAGCGGACGTCGAAGTCGAGCTGGTAGCCCGAGGTCGCGCCGCAGATGATGACCTTGCCGAACGGCTTCACCGCGAGGACCGACGTCGGGAACGTCGCCTGCCCGACGTGCTCGAAGACGATGTCCGGCGGGCCGCCGAGCTTGGCCTCGAGCTCCTGGGTGAAGCGACGCGACTCCTTGAAGCGCGCCTTCTCCTCCTCGGGCGTCTCGCCACCGCGGCGCATCATGCCCTTGAAGTCGTTGCGGTCGATGTAGTCGGTCGCCCCGAGCTGCTTGACGAGCTCGCCCTTCTCGGCGCTCGACACGACGCCGACGCACTCCGCGCCGGCCGCCTTGCAGAGCTGGACGGCGAAGACGCCGAGGCCGCCCGCGGCACCCCAGATGAGGACCTTGTGGCCGGCCTGCAGCTCGCCGCGCTTCATGAGCATGCGGTAGGCCGTGAAGTACGTGAGGCCGTAGGACGCGGCCTCCTCCCACGAGAGGTGCTGCGGCTTGGGGAGGAGCTGCTGGGCCTGGACGCGCGTGAACTGCGCGAACGAGCCCCACGTCGTCTCGTAGCCCCAGATCTGCTGCGAGGGCGCGGCCATCGGGTCGAGCCCGTGAACCTCGGGGTCCTCGTAGGACGCCTGGTTGCAGTGGATGACGACCTCGTCGCCGACCTTCCAGCGCGTGACGCCCTCGCCGACCTTCCAGACGACGCCGGAGGCGTCGGAGCCCCCGATGTGGTGGCCGTACTCGGGGTGGTCCCCGTATCGGAAGACGCTGATCGGCTCAGCGAGCGCGGCCCAGACGTTGTTGAAGTTGACACCGGCGGCCATCACGCGGACGACGACCTCGAAGGCCCGAGGCTCGGGAACCTCGATCTCCTCGACCTGGAAGGCGTCGCGCGGTTCGCCGAAGCGATCCTCGCGGATGACCCAGGCGGCCATGGTCGCCGGCAGTTCGCCGGGCTCGGTGTCAACGCGGGAGACGTGGGTGAGATCGACTGCCATGGTGATGAGCGACCCTCGTGGTCAGGGGTTGAACCGGGGGCCACGCAGGGCGCGGCACGCAGTCCGACAGCCTACCCGGACGCCCGCGAGGACGTCAGCGCCCGGCGCCGGGCCCGTCGACGGTCCGGCGCGCGACACGGCGCAGCGTCGCTGTCCGCGCGTTCCACAGGTAGTCGCGTTCGTCGAACCGGCCGGGCGCATGTGGCGCGTCGCCGCGCGCGTACCGCGGCGTGCGAACCGTGAGCGTGCCGTCCTTCAGGCGGATCGCGCCCCGGTAGAGCTGCTGGGTGCGGAAGACGACCCGCAGCGCGCGTGAGTCCGCCCGGGCCGTGCCGCCGTCGGTGCTGAAGACGTAGAGCGCGACGCTCCCCGCCTGCCCGGGGATCGTGATGAGCACGATCGCGTCGGACTTGCCGTCGCCCGTGACGTCGACGAAGCCGCTGCGCGGGTCGACGAAGCCGGCGCGCGTGCTCAGCAGGTCCTTCACGGTCGCGCTCGTGCCCTCGTCGGCGAGGAGCGCCTCGCGGAAGAAGGTCTGCGGATCGTCCGGGCCGGCGGGCTGCTCGGCACCGGTCTGAGCGAGCGCGATCGCGGCCGGGGTGGCGGCGATCACGGCGGCGAGGGCGATCAGCGGACGGCGGGACACGATGCTCCGAGTCTGCCAGCCCGTGATGCCCGGGTGCGCAGGGTTCCTTGCGCCCTTGGCGGGTCCTACGGCTGCAGGAGCTCGTTCTGCGCGCTCGGGCGCGACGCGCCGACCTCGATCTCGGCGGGCGTGATCGAGCTCTCGCCCGTGCGGAGCGCGTAGGTGCCCCGCGCGAGATCGGCCTTCAGCGTCGCGGTGTCGCGCGGGCTGATCGGGCCGGTCGTCTGCGACAGCCCGGCGCCGCCCTCCTCACCGGCGGTCTCGAACGTGACCTGCTGGGCGCCCTCGGTCTGGTTGGCGACGATGAGGTTGATCGGCCCGGCTCCGAACTCCGAGGGGGAGACCGCGACGCCGTCGGGCGTGATGGTCGCGGTGACGACGATCGGCGCCGGCGGCCGGGGCTCGTTCGCGTAGTCGTCGTCCGAGCCGCAGCCCGAGACGCCGAGAGCGGCGACGCCGGCCAGGGCCAGCGCCCCCCGTCGCAGAGTGCTCTTCACGTGTCGCTCCCTCTCCATCCCAGAACCCCGGTGCGGATACACCCGTCACACCCTAACCGACGAGTCGCCGTCCGGGTCAATGCCCCGGGGCGATGTCCGTCGGCGCCGCGGCGATCTCGCCACGCTCGGCGTTCACCTCGACGAGGGTCGCCTGGAGCGCGTCCCACGCGGTCGGCTCCGTCTGGGCGTAGGCGACAGGACCGAGCGGGCGGAGCTCCTCGAGGTACCGCTCCCAGGCGTCGCGCTCGAGGGCGACGAGCTCGCCCAGCCGGCGCTCGGTCTCGTCCTGCGTGGCCAACGGCGTCATGCGCTGCCTCCTCGTCGTGGACCGTCGAGCAGCCCGCACGCTAGTGCCCGTCGCGGACGGCCCGGGTGCAACGCGCCGTGCAGTTCGTCCGGCCCGGGGCGTACATACGTTCGCCTCATGCCCTCGCCCGCCGTGTCGATCATGCCGCCGCCGACCGCCCTCCTGCGCGACCTCGAGTTCCTCGTCGTCGACACCGAGACGAACGGGCTGGGCGGTGAGCGCTGTGAGCTGACGGAGGTCGGGGCCGTGCTCGTGGGCGGAGGGGAGCTGCACGACCGCTGGGAGACGCTGTGCGCGGTGCGCGCCCCGCTGTCGCGCGGGATCCAGCGACTCACCGGGATCACGCAGCCGATGGTCGACGAGGCCCCCGCCGCCGAGACGACGCTGCCGGAGCTCGCGGACCTGCTCGAGGGACGCGTGCTCGTTGCCCACAACGCGTCCTTCGACCGCCGCGTCCTCGCCCAGGCGTTCGGGCGCGCCGGGCTCGCGTGGCCGGATCCGCCCGTGCTGTGCACCGTCGCGCTCGCGCGGCGCCTGCACCCGCTCGCCCGCCAGCGCAAGCTCGCCCCGCTCGCGACGTCGCTCGGGATCGACGTCGACGTCGTGCACCGCGCGCTCGCCGACGCCGAGACCTGCGCGCGGGTGTTCTGCGCGCTGTTCCCGAAGCTGTGCGCGAACGCGGCGACGCTCGACGAGGCCCTCGCGCTCGTCCGCCCGGCGAGGCCGAGACGCGTCCGGGCGGGCGCGACGGACGGCGGCCGGTCGCTGCGCGGCGCGCGCCGTCGCCGGCCCGACGTGTCCCATCTGCCGAGCGCGCCGGGGGTCTACATCTTCCGCAACGACGCGGGGCAGCCGCTCTACGTCGGCAAGTCGGTCGACCTGCGGTCGCGCGTGCGTTCGCACTTCGCGCCATCCTCGCCCGACACGGACTGGTCGGCGCAGGTCGAGGTCGTCGATCACGTGCCGACGCGGTCCGAGCTCTCGGCGCTCCTCCTCGAGCGCCGACTCATCGAGGAGCTCGCGCCGCCCGGCAACCGCCGCCACAAGGACCGCGACCGGTGGGTCTACCTGCGCTGCCGGCTCGACATCCCGTTCCCGGTGCTCGAGATCGCCGCCGAACCGGCTCCGGGCCACGCGGTGAACGTCGGGCCGCTCGCCTCGCGCGCCGGAGCCGTCGAGCTGCTGGAGCAGCTCAACTCGCTGTTCGCACTGCGCCACTGCGGACGCAGCCTCAAGCGGCGCGCCCACCCGTCGGCCTACGGTCAGATGGGCCGCTGTCTGTCGCCGTGCCTGGGCGACCTCGACCCCAACGCCTACCGCGGCCGGCTCGACCAGGCGCTCGGCCTGTTCACCGCTTCGCCGGGCGGACGGGGGAGCGGTCGTGGCTCGGGGCACCCGCTGCTGCGCCACGTCGAGGCCGAGATGCGCGCGGCGTCGCTCGCCCAGCGCTTCGAGCGCGCGGCCTGGCTGAAGCGCCGTCACGCCCGGCTGCGCGAGCTCCTCGCCCAGCTCGGGGATGCCGTCGCCGCGGCCCACGCGCGCCCGCGGCTCGTCCTCGCGGGGGATCCCGCCGAGGGTGGTGCCGGAGGCCCGTGGGACGCCTTCTGGCTCGCCGGGGGCCGGCTCGTCGACTCCGGGCCGCTCGACGACGTCGCCGACG
>JBFIDS010000101.1:0-9322 GCA_041603715.1 Paraconexibacter sp.
CGACGCCTGCGTCCTTCAGCGTGACCGCGGCCGCGAGCCCGGCCGCCCCCGCACCGACGACGAGGACGGTCTCGCCTCGCTCGGCGATCTCGAGCACCTCGCCGGCGGCTCGTATCCCGGATTCGAGCGCACCATGGACCGTCGCCGGATGCGCGGTCGAGGTCGCCTCGCCGGCGAAGAACAGCGTGGCGTCGACCGGTGCCCCGAGGGCGCGGCGATCGGCGGGCGTCGCCCCGACCGGCAGGTACGAGTACGCCCCGCGTGCCCAGCGATCGGCCCGCCAGTCCGTCACCAGGTGCGCGGTCGGGACGGCTCCGCGCCCCTTACGCGGCCGCTTCGGTGTCGAGCCGCACCCGCCCAGCCACACCGCTCCCGCGGCTCCCAGCCCGCGAACGAGCAGCTCGCGGCGACGCACGTCGAACCCCGACCGGTCACGGGTCATCGCACGAGAGGGTCCACCGTGGGACGTCACTGCGGGCGCCTGCCTGCGAGCGGGCGGCGCCTTCGCGGACGACGCGCCCTCAGCGCGCTCCGAACAGCGTCGTCCACACGATGCCTGCGAGCGCGTCGGCGGTCGAGTCGAGGCGCGCCGTCGACGCGCCCGGGGCCACCTGCGAGACGGTGCGCTCGGTCATCCACGCGAGGGCGAGCGCCGTGTCGGCGGGCGGGACGTCGACGATCCAGCCCCCTTTGCGTCCGCGCTTGATGAACCGCTCCATCGCGCGGGCGTAGTCGCGGACCCCGGAGTGGTAGGCGTCGCGGATGGCGGGGTCGTAGACGGACGCCTCGGCGACCGCCCTCATGACCGCCTCGTCCTCGACGAACATCTCGAGCAGGCGGCGCATCCCCGACCGCACGTCGTCGCGCGTGACGTCGCGCCCGAGCGCGATCCAGGAGCGCTGGGCCGAGTAGAGCCGGCGCAGCGACGCCGCGCTGAGGGCGCTCAGCATCCCCGACTTGTCCGCGTAGAGCTTGTAGAACGTCGAGCGCGCCATCCCGGCCGCGCCGACGATCCGCTCGACGCTGAGGTCGCTGAACGGGGTCCCGTCCGCGGTGAGGTCCGCGAGGGCGGCGCGCAGCCGGCGCTCGGCCTCCTCGGGCGTGTACGCGCGACCCTGCTGGGACGGCGGGACGGCGGACGCCACGCGCGCGCTCAGAGACCGGCGCGCTTCATCTGGAGCGCGCTCGCCGCGTCCATCACCGCGAGTCCGTGGGGCGTCGCGGCGAAGGCCTTCGCCGCTCGTGGGGGTCGTGCCCGCGGCGCAACGCCGTCGGCGTAGGCGGCCTGCGCGACGCTGAGGGCCTTCGGGATGTCCTCGGGGTTCACGGTGCAGACTCAATCACACGGAGCTTCGGACAGTCTGTACGATGTTGGCATGGCCACCGTTCCCGCTCCTCGCCGTCACGCGATCTTCACCGACGACCACGACGACCTGCGCGCGTCGATCCGCGCGTTCATGGAGCGCGAGGTCACCCCTCACGTCGAGGAGTGGGAGAGCACGACGTTCCCCGACTCGATCGTCGAGCGCATGGGCGAGCTCGGATTCCTCGGCCTGTCGATGCCGGAGGAGTACGGAGGGCAGGGCGGCGACTACTTCACGAACATTGTTCTCGCCGAGGAGGTCGCGCGGGCGGGGAGCGGCGGGTTCCTCATGGGCCTCTCCGTCCTCACCGACATGGTGATGCCGCCGCTGCTCGAGTTCGGCACGGAGGAGCAGAAGCGCGAGTACCTCCCGGACGGGATCGCCGGCCGGCAGATCTTCGCGCTCGGGATCACGGAGCCCGACGCCGGGTCGGACGTCTCGGCGATCCGCACGCGCGCCGTGTACGACGCCGCGAGCGACGAGTACGTCATCAACGGCTCGAAGACCTACATCACGAACGGCCACCGGGCGTCGATGATCGTGCTCGTCACGAAGACCGATCCGGACGCCGGGTACGGCGGCTTCACGCTCTTCCTCGTCCCGATGGACGCGCCCGGCGTCGTCCGCGAGCAGAAGCTCGACAAGATGGGCATGAACGCGAGCGACACGGCGCTGCTGTCCTTCCAGGACGTCCGGGTGCCCGCGAGCGCGGTGCTCGGCGAGGTCGGGAAGGGCTTCCAGCACATCATGTGGGAGCTGCAGGCCGAGCGCGCCATCGCGGCGGCCGGGTGCCTCGCCTACGCGCAGCTCGCGTTCGACAGGACGCTCGAGTACGCCAAGGAGCGCCACACGTTCGGCCAGCAGCTCGGCACCCACCAGGCGATCCGCCACAAGTTCGCCCAGATGGGGACCGAGCTCGAGTCCGCCCGGCAGCTCATCTACGCGACGGCCGCCGACTATGCCGCCGGCGCCTACAACGTGCGCGAGATCTCGATGGCGAAGCTGAAGGCCACGCAGGTCGCCTGGGAGGTCGCCGACCAGTGCGTCCAGATCCACGGCGGCGCCGGCTACATGAAGGAGTACCCCGTCGAGCGCATCATGCGCGACGTCCGGCTCTATCGGATCGGGGCGGGCGCGGACGAGATCATGCTCGACGTCATCGGCAAGTCGTACGGGCTGTAGCGCCGACGCGCCGGCGGGACGACGCTCAGAGGCAGAGGCCGGCGTCGTCCTCGCCGCGCCGGCATGTCAGCTCGCGCCGCAGGCTGCGCGCACGGTACTTCCCGTCGGTCGTGCGGTTGACCTCGAGGCGGTAGACGACGCTCTCGACGGCGTCGTCGAGCGGGCGGTCGACGATCGTGAGGACGAGGCGCTGCCCCGCGTTCTCCTCCTTCACCGAGATCTCGGGCGCGGCGCCCTCACCGCCGGTGGTGGCCCGATCGGCGAGGTCCGGGATCGCCGCGGCGAGCTCGGCCGGCGTGCGGTCCCCGCGCGGCAGGTCCTCGAGCCGGTCGTTCACCGCCGTGACGGGCAGCTCCTCGCCGCTCGCCGCGGGACCGTCGTCCTCCGAGGAGACGATGGCGACCACGACCGAGACCGCGAGCACCAGGGCGAGGACGGCGAGGGCGATCCGGGCGGTGCCGCGTTGCATGGCGCGAGCCTACCCCAGCCGATGGGCGACGCTCAGTCCTGCAGGGCGCCCGCCTCGCGCAGCGCGGCGCGCCGCGCGCCGTCGATGCCCCAGGTGTCGAGGACGGCGTCGCCGTCGGCGATCGGCTCGCGGGCCGCGCTCGGGGTGCGGTCGAAGCGCGGTGCCGCCTGCGGCTGCGTCATCCCGGCGAGCTCGGTGAACGACCCGCGGGCTCGCATGTGCGGGTGCTCGGGGGCCTCGCCGAGGCCGTAGATGCCGGTGGCGCAGGTCTCCTCCGGCTCGAGCAGCGCGGACCACTCGGCGCGGGTCCGGGTGGCGAAGAGCGCGGTGAGACGCTCCTTGAACTCGGGCCAGCGGTCGGTCTCCCACTGCGGCATGTCGTCGGCGGGGATCTCGAGCAGCTCGAGCAGGCGCGCGTAGAACTGGGGCTCGATCGCCCCCAGAGCGACGTGGCCGCCATCGGACGTCGCGTAGACCTCGTAGAAGTGCGCACCCGAGTCGAGAAGGTTCGTCCCCGGCTCGTCCTTCCAGAACTGCGCCGCGCGCATGCCGTGGAACATCGACGTGAGCGCCGCGGCGCCGTCGACCATCGCCGCGTCGACGACCTGGCCCTTCCCCGAGCTGCGAGCCTCGATGATCCCGGCGAGCACGCCCATGACGAGGAACATCGCGCCGCCGCCGTAGTCCCCGACGAGGTTGAGCGCGAACATCGGCCGCTCCCCCTGCCGCGCGGAGGCGCCGAGCGCGCCGGCGAGCGAGATGTAGTTGATGTCGTGCCCGGCGACCTGGCTCATCGGGCCCTCCTGCCCGTAGCCGGTCATCCGCCCGTAGACGAGCTTCGGGTTGCGGGCGTGGACCTCGGCCGGCCCGAGCCCGAGTCGCTCCATGACGCCCGGACGGAAGCCCTCGATGAGCGCGTCGGCCTGCGCGGCGAGGTCGAGGACCGCGGCCTTGCCGTCGTCCCCCTTGAGGTCGAGGAAGACGGTCGCGCGGCCGCGGAGCGTCGTGTTGAACTCGGCGGGGAACATGCCGGCGCCCGGCCGGTCGAGGCGCAGCACGTCCGCGCCGAGGTCGGCGAGGAGCATGGCGGCGAACGGGTTGGGGCCGATTCCGCCGACTTCGAGGATCCGCACACCGGTGAGGGGACCGCTGCGCTCGGGGAGTGTCGTCATGGGCGCCATCCTGTCAGGGCAGGGTGTTCGACGTCGTCCTCTGAGAGGGTGCGCGGATGGCCTACGAGACGATCCGCACCGAAGTCGCCGACGGCGTGTTCACGCTCACCCTCGACCGTCCGGACCGCCTCAACGCGTTCACCCACGAGATGGGCCGCGAGATCGTCGCCGCGTTCGACGAGGCCGACGCCGACGACGACGTCCGCGCGGTTCTCGTCACCGGAGCCGGCCGGGCGTTCTGCGCGGGCGCCGACCTGTCGTCGGGGGCCCGAGCCTTCGAGGATTCCTCGACGCAGGCTGCCGGGGCCGACTGGGATGTCCCGCGTGACCCGGGGGGCGAGGTGGCCCTGCGGATCTTCTCGTCCCTGAAGCCCGTCATCGGAGCGATCAACGGCGCGGCGGTCGGCATCGGCGTGACGATGACGCTCCCGATGGACGTCCGGCTCGTCGCCCGCGACGCGCGCCTCGGCTTCGTCTTCGCCCGCCGGGGCATCGTGCCCGAGGCCGCGTCGAGCTGGTTCCTCCCGCGCATCGTCGGGATCTCGCAGGCGATGGAATGGGTGGCGACGGGGCGGATCTTCGACGCCGACGAGGCGTGCCGGGGTGGACTCGCCCGCAGCGTCCACGAGCCGGACGACCTCCTCGACGCAGCGCACGCGCTCGCGCGAGAGATGGCGCGGGAGACCGCGCCCGTGTCGGTCGCGCTCACGCGCCTGCTCATGTGGCGGATGCTCACGGCCGCCCACCCGATGCAGGCGCACCGGGCGGAGTCGATCGCCCTGCAGCAGCGCGGCCGCATGGCCGACGCGCGCGAGGGGGTCGCGTCGTTCCTCGAGAAGCGGCCGGCCGCGTTCGGCGACCGGGTGTCCGCGGACCTGCCCGACGTCTTCGAGGGCTGGGAGGACCCGCCGTTCGCACCGTGAGCGATGGCGCGGCCGGCGGACCTCGCGGTCAGGCCTCGGGCGTTCCGGGGGCGAACGTCACGGGCATGTGGACGAGGCCGTGCGCCCAGTGGGAGGGGAGGCGCTCGATCTCGCCGGCGAGCTCGAGGTCGTCCATGCGGCGCAGGACCTCCTCGAAGATGACCTTCAGCTCGAGGCGGGCGAGGCCGGCGCCGAGGCAGAAGTGACGCCCGCCGCCGCCGAACGCCTTGTGGTCGGGCTTCCCCCGGTGGATGTCGAAGCGCTGCGGGTCGTCGAAGACGTCCTCATCGCGGGAGGCGCTCGTGTACCACATGACGACGCGGTCGCCCTCGGCGATCGGCTGCCCGCCGATCTCGGTGTCCTTCGTCGCGGTGCGGTTGAACCACTGCACGACGCTCGTGTAGCGAAGGATCTCCTCGACGGCGGCGGGGATGAGCGAGGGGTCCGCGCGCAGCTCGGCGAGCTGGTCGGGGTGCTCGAGGAGGGCGTGCATGCCGGTCGCGCAGGTGTTGCGGGTCGTGTCGTTGCCCGCGAAGGCGAGGAGGCCGAAGAAGACGAGGATCTCCGGGTCGGTGAGCTTCTCGCCGTCGACCTCGGCGTTGCGGAGCTTCATGACGAGCGAGTCCTCGTTGCCCTCGGCGGCCTGGCGCTCGATCTGCGCATGGAGGAAACCGGCCATCTCGATGAAGACGCCGGCGGCGGCGGCGGGCTCCGCGCTCCGTGAGGCCTCCTCGATCTTCTCGGTCCACTCGAAGAACTGCGGGATGTCGTCGTCGGGGACGCCCATGAGCTCGGTGAGCACGCCGAGAGGGATCGGCACCGCGATGTCGTGGGCGAAGTCGCACGAGCCGTTCTCGATGACCCCGTCGATCGTCTTCGTCACGCGGGTGCGCACAGCATCCTCGAGCGCGGCGACCGTGTGCGGGGTGAAGGCCTTCTGGAGGATCAGCCGGTACTTCGTGTGCTGCGGCGGATCCATGTAGAGGAGGAGGTTGCGCGTGAGGTCGAGCCCGACGACCTGGTCGGGATGGAGGAAGATCCCGGCCTTGTAGGACGAGAACGTCTCGGTGTCGCGGCTGATCGCGGAGACGTCGGCGTGACGCGTGACCGACCAGCAGTACGTCCCGTCGGGGAGCGGGTTCCGGTGGACCGGGTCCTCGGCGCGGAGGCGCGCGAAGAGCTCGTGCGGGGGCCCGTCGGCGTGCCACTCCATCGACATGAGGTCGACCGACGCGAGGTCGACGTCGGATACGCGTGTCGTCGTGCTCATCTTCGCTGCTGTCTCCTCGTACGCGGGGGCCGATGGCGACCGTAACACACTCAGGACACCGTGATCGGTCAACATGTCCGATTCGCCATGTCGGCGCTGACGGTGGTCATCCGTAGGTGACGAGCAGCGTGCCGCCGAGGAGGAGCGCGATGCCGGCGAGGCGTGCGGCGGAGAGCGGGGTGCCCTCGAGGCCGAGGATGCCGAGGCGATCCGCGATCGCGGCGGCGACGAGCTGGGCCGTGACGAGGGCGGCGACGACGCCCGCGGCACCGAGGTGACGGACCGCGACCAGGGTCGCGAGGACGATCGCGGCGCCCGCCACCCCGCCGATGAGGTGCACCGGCCGGTAGCCGCCGATCCCGTCGGCGAGCTCGCCCGCCGTCCCGGTCGCGAGCAGGATCACGCCGACGATCGCGGTCGAGACGAGCAGGCTCGCGAACGCAGCGCCGACGTCGCCGACGCGGTCGCCGAGCATCGCGTTCGCCGGGGGCTGGAGCGCGACGAGCGCACCGACGAGGACCGTGAGGATGAGGGCGGACGTGCGGTCCATGAGACGGGGATTCCGTCCGGGCGGCCGGGGTCCTGCTCCCGAGGTGCTCGGTCGGCGGCCGGGATCCCCGACCGCGGGCCGAGCGCCCGTGCCCGGTCGGCGGTCAGCGAGGCCGGGACGACTGGGTGTGCGTGGCCTCGAGCATCTCGTCGTCGAGCGGTCCGGTCGGCATCGGCGTCGGCGCCTCGCGGGCGGGGCGCAGGCCGTCGAGCACGATCGTCATGAGCCGTCGCCAGGCGTCGGGGGCGACGTCGCGCGTCGCGTCGGTGATGGTCCCGATCGCCATCTGCGCGAGCGGGATGTCGTGGACGGTGATGTCGGCCCTCACGGCCCCGGCGGCCTGGGCGCGCTCGACCAGCTCGGTCATCACGGGGAGGATCCGCTCCCGGGCCCGTGTCGTGCAGCGCCGGTCGTGATGAGCGGCGAAGAGGATGTCGCGCAGGCCCCGGTCGGCCGCCTGGCGCTCCTGGCTCGAGATGAGCACGTGCACGAGCCCCTCCCACGGGTCGGCCATCTCCAGCGCCTCGTGCGCGGTCCCGACGAGCGTGTCGACGGCATCGTCGAACAGCGCGTCGATGAGCGCCTCCTTGTCGGGGAACCGCCGGTAGACCGTCCCGACGCCGACCCCTGCGTGGTCGGCGATGTCGTCGAGCGAGGCGGCGAGGCCGCGTGCGGCGAAGACCTCGCGAGCCGCCTCGATGATCCGCCGGCGGTTGCGCTCGGCGTCCTTGCGCAGGGGGCGGTCCGCGGGGGCGGCGGGCGTCGACATGGGCCGAGTCTAGCGCGAACCGGAGACGACCTCTCCAAATGGAGGACATCTCTCCACTTGTGTGCTACGGTGCCCGCAAAAAGTTGAGAGACCACCTCCGCTTCCCGTCAGGACCCGCGCATGTCACCCACCCAGGCCGCCCACCACGAGCGCCGCTGGCTCATCCTCTTCGTCATCGGCGCCGCCCAGCTCATGGTCGTCCTCGACGCGACGATCGTGAACGTCGCGCTCCCGTCGGTGCAGGCCGATCTCGGGTTCGCCGACGAGTCGCGTCAGTGGGTCATCACCGCCTACGCGCTCGCGTTCGGATCGCTCCTCCTCCTCGGCGGCCGCCTCGGCGATCTGTACGGCCGCAAGAGGATCTTCATCGTCGGCCTGCTCGGCTTCGCCGTCGCCTCGGCCGTCGGCGGGATGGCGTCGAGCTTCGGGGTTCTCGTCGGAGCGCGCGCGGCTCAGGGTGTCTTCGGCGCGCTGCTCGCCCCGGCGGCGCTCGGCATCCTCACGACGACGTTCACGGACCCGGCCGAGCGCGGCAAGGCGTTCGGCATCTTCGGGGCGGTCGCCGGCGGCGGGGCGGCGGTCGGGCTGCTGCTCGGTGGTGTCCTCACCGAGGTCCTCACATGGCGCTGGACCTTCTACGTGAACCTCGCCTTCGCGATCCCCGCCGCGATCGCGGGCGCGGCGCTCATCGCCGACATCCCGCGCTCGGCGACGGCTCGCCTCGACTTCCCTGGTGCGCTGACCGCCTCCGTGGGCCTCTTCGCGCTCGTCTACGGGTTCTCGAGCGCGGAGTCCGACGGCTGGGGAGCGCCGATCACGGTCGCCGCTCTCGTCGTCGGTGTCGCGCTGCTCGTCGTGTTCGTCGCGGTCGAGCGCCGTGTCGCGCATCCGCTCCTGCCGCTGCGCGTCGTGCTCCACCGAGGGCGCGGGGCCGCCTATCTCGCGATGGGCATCTCCGGCGTCGCGATGTTCGGCGTGTTCCTCTTCCTCACGTTCTTCCTGCAGCAGACGCTCGGGCTCTCCGCGATCCAGACCGGCCTCGCGTTCCTGCCGATGCCGGTCACGGTCGTCCTCACCGCGACGACGGCCTCGGCGAAGCTCCTGCCGAAGGTCGGCCCCGCTCCGCTCATCCCGACCGGGATGGCCCTGGCGGCCCTCGCGATGGTGATGTTCACCGGCCTGGGGGTCGACTCGACGTACGCCGGCGGCGTCCTCCCCGGCCTCGTGATCATGGCGGGCGGGTTCGGCCTCATCATGGCGCCCTCCATGGCGACCGCGACGCTCGGGGTCGCGCCGTCCGACGCGGGTGTCGCGTCGGCGATGGTGAACACCGGCCAGCAGGTCGGAGGGTCGATCGGCACCGCGCTGCTGAGCACCCTCGCGGCGTCGGCGACGACCACGCAGCTCGCCGGCGTGCGGCCCACGCCCGAGCTCGTCGCGCAGGCCGCGGTCCACGGCTACACGACGGCGTTCTGGTGGGCTGCAGGGATCCTCGCGTTCGGGGCGCTCCTCACCGGCGGCCTGCTGCGCGGCCTCCCGCGCCCGGCTCCGGTGGAGGCGCGGTCGCCGGGCGGGGTCGCGGAGCCCGAGCCGGCGCCGGTGCTCGCCCACTGAGTCGGTCAG
>JBFIDS010000102.1:0-9316 GCA_041603715.1 Paraconexibacter sp.
CTCGAACCCGATGACGATGACCTTCTCGGCACCGAGCGCGAGCGCGGGTGCGATCGGGGAGTTCAGGCGGGTCCCGCCGTCGATGTAGAAGTCCGCCGCCGCGGACGGGATGTCGATCTCGACCGGCGGGAAGAGGAGCGGGATCGCCGCGGAGGCCCGGACGTGCTCGGGGAGCAGGTGGTCGACCCGGACGTAGTGCAGGTCGTCGCGCGGGCTCGAGCGCGGGGCCGCCCCCGCGGTCTCCACGAACGCCACCGGGCCGCCCCGCGTGAGGGCGGTGGCGATGACGCAGACCGCGTCGACGTGGCCGTCGCGCACGTTGCGGTGCAGGACATCCCAGTCGATCCATCGCTCGAGGCTGCCCTGGAGCGGCGAGGGGTCGAGGATCGACGCGAGACGGACCCCGGGGACCTCGAGCATCTCGCCGACGAAGCGCAGCGCCGAGAGCGGCAGGTTCAGCCCGATGACGGGCCGGATGACATCCGTCTTGCGCATGTCGCGCCAGCGCGCGAGCAGGAGCGACGCGATCTCGGCGGCGGGACGGTCGGCGAGCGAACCGAGCAGCGCCGAGTTGATCGCCCCGACGCTCGTGCCGCAGACGATCCGGATCTTCTCCCCACGCGCCTGGAGGGCCGGGAGCAGCACGCTGAGCGCACCGGCCTCGTAGGCGCCGCGGGCGCCCCCGCCCGGGAGGACGATCGCGACGGAGCCGGACCCTGGCGAGCTGCTCGCGCCGTCGGCGGCGCTTCCGTTGCCCTGGACCATGTGGACGGTCATTGTCGCAGTGGACGGATCCTCGCGGCTTGGCCCCGTGGTCGAGGATCACGCCGGCGACGTGTCCGCGGCGGCACACGTGCGTCCCATCGCCACGCGGGCTCGGCCGGGTGATCGGCAGGCGGCGAAGGGCGAGGCACCCCGGCGGTTCCGGCCGGGGCGCCCCGCGAGATCCTTCGCCCGCCGTGCGGCACAGTTGCGCGGCGGAAAAGTCCCTGCGTACCAGCGGTTCCCCAACGACCGGTACGGGAGGGACGTCCCTCCGGTGGTCGGCCGGTGATCGTCGTCGTTGAACCCCGTTCGCTGCGGCTGGACGACCGTACGACTGACGGACCGGAGCCCGATCAGAGACGGACGTGGCCGTCGGCGACCACGACGCAGGCGCCGGTGACCCGCATGCGCGCGCCCTCGACGGCGCAGTCCAGCCGGCTGGGACGCCCCATCTCGACCGCCTGGTCGACCGCCAGCGCCTCGACTCCGCGTCGGGCGTGGAGATAGGCCATGAGGGGTCCGGCCGCCGAGCCCGTCGCCGGGTCCTCCGTGGTGACGCCGGGGGCGACGAAGAACGCGCGGGCCCGCGCGCTGCGCCCGTCGGGGGCGACCGCGGCGAGATAGAGGACGGCCGCGTCGTGCGCATCGAGGAGGTCGCGCAGGGCGGCGTACGACGGGGGCGAGGCCCGACCGAGCGCGTCGGTGTCCGCGACCGGGGCGAGCACGTGGGGGATGCCCGTGGAGACGACCTGCGGCGGGAGCGTCGGGTGCGCGTCGCCCGCGGTGAGCCCGGCCGCCCCGAGCACGTCTGCGTGCGCGAGCTCCGCGCCGAACTCGGCGGGCTCCTGAAGCATCGACGCCGTCGCCCGGTCACCGTCGGTGAGGACGTCGATCGGTTGGAGGCCCACCGGCGTCTGCTGCACGTACGCCGCACGCGCCTCACCACGCGCCCGGGCGACGGCGACCGCGGTCCCCAACGACGGATGGCCCGCGAACGGCATTTCGCCGGCCATGCTGAAGATGCGGTTGCGGTACGTCGCGCCGGGCTGGGTGGGCGCCTGCACGAACGTCGTCTCGCTCATCCGGGTCTCGCGGGCGAACGCGAGCATCGTGGCGTCGTCGAGCCCGTCGGCGTCGTGCACGACGGCGAGCGGGTTGCCGCTCAGCGGCGTCGACGTGAAGACGTCGAGCCAGGTGAGCGCGCGCCCCTCCCGCACGGCCATCGCGCGCTCGGTGAGCTGGCCCGGATCAGAAGTCGAAGTCGCGGGGCGGCTTCTGCTCGAACCAGAGCCGGTCGTGCTCGGGCGTCTCCTCGAGGAAGTCGGGCGTCTCCTCGAGGACATCGTGCTCGCCGGGCTCGTCGTCGGCGGGGACGACGTCGGCCGGCGGCGAGGCCCGCGGGCGGTCGTCGAGCTGCTCGAGATCCTCGAGCGAGTACGCGGAGGTCGGCTGGTCGACACGCTCCGCGGGCTCCGCCGGCGTCGGCGCGGGGGGCTCCTCGCGTGCGGCCGGTGGGGGCGGCACGATCCGCGTGCGCTCCTCCTGCAGGTCGGCCGAGGGGATCGCGGCGTCCTGTGGCTCGTCGAGCGGGACGAACGGGTCGTCGTCCTCGTCGTCGGGAAGGTCGATCTCGTACTCGACCCGGTCCTCGATCTCGACGCGTTCCGCCGGGGCGTCGTCCGCCGGGACGAGGGCGGGCAGCCCCTCGTCCTCGTACGCGTCGCGCGCGTCCTCGTCGGGGCTCTCCGTCGGCGGGAGCGCGCGCCCGCCCTCACCGCGCGGAACCGGGCCGAGGGCCTCGGACTCCTGCTGTTCGACCTCGCTCGGGTCCGCGCCTCGGCGGCGCTTGAGCTCGAGGTGCTCTCGAATGGCTTCGTCGAGCAGTCCCATACCCGTGTGAGCCTAGCGATCCCGGAGGACCTGACGGCGCACAGGCGCGTGCACGGGGGACGATCAGGCGATGGCGGGAGCCCGCTCGCTGCGGTTCTTGCCGGCCGCCTTCGCCGCGTACAGCGCCTCATCGGCCGCCGCGACGAGGGTGCGCTCGTCGCGCGAGGTCCCCGGCAGCTCGGCGACCCCGAGGCTCGCGGTCACGCGAAGAGGGGTGTCCTCACCGGGCAGGGGGATCTCGAGCGCGGCGATCGCGGCCCGAACCCGCTCGGACAGGTTGAAGGCGCCATCGAGGTCCGTCCCGGGGAGGACGAGGGCGAGCTCCTCGCCGCCGTAGCGGGCGGCGACGTCGATCTCACGCGACGAGGCGCGCAGGACCTGACCGATCGCGCCGAGGACCGCGTCGCCGGTCTGGTGCCCGTGGGTGTCGTTGACGGACTTGAAGTCGTCGATGTCGAGCAGGACGAGCGCGAGCGGCTGCTCAAAGCGCCGCGCGCGCTCGACCTCGCTCGCGAGCGACTCCTGGAACTGCCGGCGGTTGGCGAGGCCGGTGAGCTCGTCGGTCGTCGCCTGCCGCTCGACGGTCTCGTGCAGGCCGACGTTCTCGAGCGACACGGCGGCCTGTCCGGCGAGGTAGTGGAAGAGCTCGCGGTCGGCGGGCGCGAACGGGTCCCCGCGGCGGGCCACGGCGACGAGGCCCGCGATCACACCGTGCCCCTCGGTCGCGTCCGGGCCGGCCCTGAGGGGATGGGCGAGAGCGTGGACGTCCCCCTCGCTGATCGCGGCGGGACGCGCGGTCTCGAGCGCGCGGGCCTCGGCGGTGCGGATGACGTCCTCGAGGCCGGTCGGGTCCCCGTCGACGGCGACCTGCTCGAGGCGCCCCTCGTCGCCGCGAACCGTCGCCCGGCTCGCACCGGCGGACCCGGCGACCCCTGCGGTCGCGGTCCGGACGACGATGTCGAGGAGACCGTCACGGTCGAGGTTGGCCGCCGCGGTGTCGCCGATCGTGCGCATCGCGTCGGCGAGCCGGCGCTGCTCGTGCTCGAGCGCCGAGATCTGGCGCTGGAGCTGCTCGCTCATGTGGTTGAACTCGGCGCCGAGATCAGCGAACTCGTCGCGCCCCTCGGTCGGGACCGTGGTCGTGAAGTCGCCGCTGCCGATGCGGCGCGCGGCCGCCAGGAAGCCCGCGACCTGGCGCTGGAGGGTCTGTCCGACGACGAGTGCACAGAGGAAGGCGAGGACGAAGAACGCCGCGAGGAGCCCGATCGCGAACGCGCGCGAGGAGCCGTCGTCGCGAGCGGTGATCGAGCGGTCCGCGAGGACGGTGACGCGGGTGCGCCCGTCGTCGAACCCCGCGGCCGTGAAGCTCGCCGTGCGGTACTCCTCCCCCTCGATCGTCACGGTCCCCGGATCGGTCGGCAGCCGTGCCGCCCCCGCGGCGGGCAGGGTCGCGATCGGGGCGCCGCCGGACGGCCGCGTGAGCACGACTTCGAGGTCCGTCGCCTCCTGCACGAGGCCCGCGTACGCGCGCGGGCCCGTCGTCGAGACGAGGAGCGTGCCGAACGCACGACCGCCGTCCCCGACGAGCGCCCGGCGGGCCGGGAACACGGCGTCGGGGGAACCGACGTCGACGAAGGAACGGTCGTCGCGCACGATCACGAGCCGCTTGAGGGCGAGCTCGTCGACGAGCTCACCGGCCCGGGCACGGGCCTCTCGCGCGTCACCGGCTCGCAGCGCCGTCGCGAGCTCGACGTCGGCCCCGATCTCCTCCTCGGCGAGACGGTCGGCGGTGCCGCGGGCGCTCTCGAAGAGGCGGATCGCGACCTCCTGACGCGCCGCGAGCCGGGCGTCCGCCTTCGCCGACTCGTTGTCGTCGAGGAGCCGGAAGACGATGACGCTGAGTGACGCCATCGGCACGAGCACGATCGCGATGAAGAAGAATGTGAGCCGCCCGCGGAAGCTCCGCAGGAAGGTCATGTGGGCGGCGGGGTCGACATGCGCGTCGCGTGAGCGTACCCGTGGACGGGGCGGCCTCGTCCCGTTCCGGGCCGGTCCCGTGGACGATCGTCGCGGGTTGCGGATCGCTGCTGGCGGGTAGGGAGGACGTGCGAGGTGGTGCCCGAGCCTGACCGCGGCCGTCTTCGCCGGCCGCCGTCGCCGACTGCGCCGGGGCCGCCTTCTTATCGCGACGCCTCACGCGCCGCAGAATCGAGGTCCTCCATGCTCGTGTCCCACGTCCGGCCGCCGAGCGGCCGCGCGGATCGCGGCAGGCGCCGGGTCCTGATCACGACCGGCGGGCTGCTGCTCGCCGCCGTCGCCTCGGGCCTCCTCGCCGCCGGAGCCCACGCCCAGACGGTCGGGCTCGGGACGGCCGGGAGCTTCGCCGTCCTCGGTGGCAGCACCGTGACGAACACCGGCCCCACGGTCATCCGCGGCGACCTCGGGGTGAACCCCGGCTCCGCGATCGTCGGCTTTCCGCCGGGAACGATCGTCGACGGGACGACCCACGCCAACGACGCCGTCGCCGCGCAGGCACAGGCGGACGTGACGACGGCCTACGTCGACGCCGCGGGCCGCGCGTCGACCGCCGCGGTTCCGGCCGACCTCGTCGGCCTCACGCTCCCCGCCGGGGTGTACACGGCCCCGACGATGGGGCTGAGCGGGACCCTCACCCTCGACGGTGGCGGCGATCCGAACGCCGTCTTCATCTTCCAGGCGGGCTCGACCCTCGACACGGCCTCCGCCAGCCGCGTCGAGCTGATCGGGTCCGCCCAGGCGTGCAACGTCTTCTGGCAGGTGGGCAGCTCGGCGACGATCGGGACGTCCTCGAGCTTCGTGGGGAACATCCTCGCGCTCACCGCGATCACGATGACGACCGGCGCGACGCTCGACGGGCGGGCGCTCGCGCGCAACGCGGCGGTCACGCTCGATACGAACGCGGTCACCCGATCGACGTGTGTCCCGCCCCCGCCGATCGCGGCGGGGCCGACGCCCGTCCCCCCCGGCGCGAGCGCGACTCCCGGGACGACGGCCGCACCCGGCACCACGGGGGCGCCCGCGACGACGGGGACCCCGACCTCCGCAGCGCCCGGCGCCGGTGGGCCCGGCGACGGGACCGGCCCCGGGACGGCGAGCCCCGGGGCGACGGCCCCCGGGACCGCGCGTTGGGCCTCCGGCCCGCGGACGGGCCCGCGGCGCCGTCCCCCGATCGCCGGACGCTGCACGCGCCGGCCGTTCACGCTGCGCGTGACGGGACGCAACATCCGACAGGTGAGCTACTGGAGGGGCGGGAAGCGTCTGGGTACCGTCCGCGCGATCAAGGGGCGCACGGTCTTCGTCCTCCGCTTCGACCCTCGCCGCCACCGGACCGGCGTCTCGCGCATCACCGCACGCGTGAGCTTCACCGCTGCCAGCGACACCCGCACGCGAACGCTGCGGCTCACCTACGAGCGCTGCCGCGTGGCCCGGCCGCGCTTCACGGGCGGAGATGCGCGGACCCGTACGAACCGGCCTGACGCTCGTCGGCGTGATCGTCGCCCTGTCCGCGGCGACGGTTCCCGCCACGGCCACCGCCGAGCGCCTCCCGCTGCGCGCGGCGGACGATCGCCGCTCGCTCACCGACGAGCGGCTGTCGAACGAGATGACCCTCACCCGCTACGCCCACGCTGTCGCGCGCACCCCGATCCGCAGCCGCCCCGAGGGGACGGCGCCCCGGATCGACCGGCTGCGCTACGCGACGGAGGACGGCCCGCGGGAGGTGTACCCCGCGCTCGAGAGCCGGATCGGCGCGGGCGACCACGCGTGGATCCGCGTCCGGATCCCCGGCCGCCCGAACGGGCGCACGGGCTGGGTACGCCGTCACGCGCTCGGGCGCTTCGCGATCGTGCGCACGCAGCTGCGGATCAACCGGCGTACCCTGCGCGCCACGCTGACCCGCCGCGGACGGCGGATCTGGTCCTCGGATATCGGCGTCGGGGCCGCGAGGACCCCGACGCCGGCCGGCGACTTCTGGATCCGGACGCACCTGCGGGTCGCCCGGACCGCGACGATCTACGGACCCGTCGCCTTCGGGACGGGCGCCTACTCCGTGCTCAGCGACTGGCCGGGCGGCGGGGTGATCGGGATCCACGGGACCGACCGTCCGGACCTGATTCCGGGACGCCCCTCCCACGGCTGCGTCCGCGTGCCCAACGAGGCGATCCGCCGCCTCGCACGCCTCATGCCGATCGGGACGCCCGTCGAGATCGTCTGAGCGGGACGCGGCCCGCAGGACGGGGGCGACGGTGACCCTGCTAATTTCCGTCGGCCCCCCGGGGCTGTAGCTCAGCTGGTAGAGCGCTGCCTTCGCATGGCAGAGGCCAGGGGTTCGAGTCCCCTCAGCTCCACTCGAAGTCCGTGAAGCCCCGCCCGCGCGGGGCTTCACGCGTTCCGGGATGCTCGCCGTCGACGAACTGCGTTTCGTCCGTGGGGACGAGCGCGCTGCGAACCGTGACGCTGGAGTCGTCTCGCCCCCCGGACGTCCCCGTGAACGTGACCTCCGGGAAGGGCGACGCCGGTCTGCGTCGCGACCACGCACCGGGAGTCGCGGAGCTCCGCTACCGGCTCGCGGTGCGGGCGCCGTCCCTCACCGCCTCGGCGACGACGTCCTGGACGATCGCGGTGACGACGAGCGGATCGACGTCGACGCGCGCGGTGCTCAGGCACAGCGCAACGTCGCCATCGAAGGGCGTCGCGACCGGGTGGACCGCCCGGGCGACCCCGGCGCTCGCCGAGCGGGCGACCACCCACGCCTCCGTGCGGTCGAGACGCGCGTCCGTGAGCACCGCGACGAGCACGGTTGCCTCACGCGGGGGCGGGGCGACCGCGCCCGCCCGCAGGAGGTCCGCCGTGCGCATCACCGTGCCGTCGGGCGCCGTTGCGCCCGCGAGGACGCGGCCATCGGCATCGACGACCTCGCCGACCGGGTTGACGACCGCGAGCGCGCAGACCCGCGCTCCGAGGACGTCCTCGGCGGCCCATCCGATCCCCGTCGGGACCCAGCCGTCGGGCCCGAGCAGCTTCCCCGCCGCGCAGCCGGTGCCCGCACCCACCATCCCGCGCTGCGGAACGTCCGCCGCGGCGGCCTCGCACGCAGCGCGCCCCTCGGCGGGCCCGGGGCGCGCTCCGGAGTCTCCTCGCGCGAGGTCGAAGACGACCGCGGCCGGGACGAGAGGCACGCGGATGCCCATGCGCGTCTCGTGCCCGGCACCCTGGTCGACGAGCCAGCCGACGACCCCGTCGGCCGCGGCGAGGCCGAACGCGGAGCCCCCGGCGAACAGGAGGCCCTGGATGAGCCGCGGCCCGCTCGACGGCGCGAGGACGTCGAACTCGCGGGTGCCGGGCCCGCCGCCGCGCACCTCGCCGCCGGCGACGACGCCGCCCGGCGCGAGGATCGCCGTGCAGCCCGTCCGAGCGGCGGGGTCGGTCCAGTGACCCACACGGAAGCCGTCGGGCGGCGGCAAGGACATGGGCGCGGAGCCTACGGGGAGCCCACCCAACCTCGCGGGCCGGGACCGCCGCGCGCCGCATCGAGGGCGAGGAGGACGTCCGCGACGCCATCGCGCTCCGGCGGCTGAACGACGACCGGGTGGCGGGGCGTCACGGCCTCCGGGCCGACGCCCAGGCCCGGTGGGAGACGGACGGAGGCGCGGCCGCCCGGGATCAGATCGCGTCGTAGACGAGGGCCATCTCGATGCGGCTCAGGAGGGCGCGCAGCTCCTGCTCGGTCGACCCGCGACCGATGAAGCGCAAGCCGATCCGGCCGAGCGTGCCACGGCTCGAGTAGGTCCGGCGCACGATCAGGCGCGTCCCGGACCCCTCCGGCTCCAGCTCGAACTCCATCGTCGCGCCGAAGCGGATTCGGGTGTAGGGCTGCTCCTCGGTGATCTCGAGCTGCACCGCGTGCCTGTCCCACCACTGATCGGCCTGGTCGGGGTCGGCGAGGAAGTCGTAGACGTCCCACGGGCTCTTCGCGATGACGAGGTCGGCGGAGAACGACTTCTCGGGCATCTCTCGATCGTAGTCGCCGCGCGGCGCGGCCCGGACGCGCCGAGGACCGCTCCACGCCGACACCCGTCGATCCGGGGTGGGAAATTGCGTCCGGAGGGGTACACCGGGGGGCGTCCCCTACGAAGGAGCCTCACGTGTACATCGGCCTCGGCACCCTGCTGCTCATCATCATCCTCGTCGTCATCCTGCTCTGAGGAGGACGGCCCGCCCCGCTCGCATGCGCCCGAGGGCGCGCTGCGGCGCGTCAGCGGCGCGCGCGAGAGGCGTCGCCGAGCACGGCCTCGACGCCCTCGGCGTGGGCCTCCTCGAGCGCCTCGTGGAGGATCGCGGCAACGGGGAGCGCGACGCTGTCGCCCTCCCGCTCGAGGTGATCGCGCCGGAGGAACTGGCCGATCGCGTCACGGAGGATCCCGGTGCGCGCGACCGTGGCGTCGATCCGCAGGATGCCCTCGGCACCGGCCGCGGGAGCGAGCTCGTCGATCAGTGAGGTGAGCTCGCGCAGCGCGAGCGCCTCGTCCGTCGACACCGCCTGCGTGACGTACCGCGCCTCGCGGATCGTGCGCAGGGCGTGGAGCCCCGCGTCGACGACGGGCGGGGCGAGGTCGAGCGTCAC
>JBFIDS010000103.1:0-9312 GCA_041603715.1 Paraconexibacter sp.
ACCCCGGTCGATCCCGCGGTTCGCCCTCGGGTTCGGTCTCGGCCTCGCGGTGAGCGGCGCCCTGCTCGTCTCGGGCGGCGACTCGCTGTCGACGATGTTCGATCGCACCGTGCGCTTCCAGGCCGAGCGCGGCTCGCCGTTCTCGATCTGGGGGCTCTACGAGATCGAGGGGCTCCAGCGGGCCTGGCAGGTCATCGCGGTGGCCCTCGCGCTCGGGATCGCGCTCGCCGTCCGCCGCCGCCGGGACGACATCGTCGGCCTCGCGGCCTGCGCGGGTGCGATCCTCGTCGCCCTGCAGGCCGGCGTGACGCACTGGTTCTACCTCTACGACGTGTGGGTGTTCCCCCTCTTCCTCCTCGCGGTTGTCGGTCGTGCCGCCCTGCGCGAGGGCGCGGTCGCCGACACCCCCGAGGACCCGGCGCCGCTCCCGCCGCCCCCGCCCCACCCGCCGGTCGCGACCACCGCGTGACGGCGCTGCGCGGCGGGCTCGGCCCGGCGGTCGCGCTTGCCGCGACGTTCGTCGCGCTCACCGTCGTCGGTCCGCTCGCCGACGACTCGATCAGCGACCTCTTCGTCTACCGCACCTACGCGGAGGGGATCCTCGACGCGGGGCTCGCGCCGTACGCCGATCTCGGGTTCGAGTATCCGCCGCTCGCGCTCGCCCCGATCCTCGGCGGCCGCCTCGGGGTCCCCCTCGGCGTCGACGCCACCGAGACGTACGCGTGGACCTTCGGCGCGCTCATGCTCCCCGCCGCGCTCGCGGCGCAGGCCGCCTGTGCCGCGCTCGGCGGCCGCCGAGCGGCGTGGCTGTGCGTCGTCGCGATCCCGCTCGCGGGGGCGCTGCTGCGCACGCGGTTCGATCTCGTGCCGGTCGCGGTGATGCTCGCCGGCCTCGTCCTCGTCGCCCGCCACCGGCCGACGGCGGGCCTCGCCGTGCTCGGGGTCGCGACCGCGGTCAAGCTCTTCCCGGCGCTCGCCGCGGGCCTCGTCGTCGTCCATCTCGTCGCGAGCGGCCGGGTGCGCGCGGCCGTCCGCGGCACCGTCGCCTTCGCCGCGGTGCTCATCGTCGTGTGCCTCCCGTTCCTCGGCGACGGCTTCGTCGACCAGTTCCGCTTCCACCTCGACCGCCCGGTGCAGATCGAGTCGACACCCGCCTCGGTCCTGTGGGCCCTCGGCGACTCGGACATCACCGGTCACCCGGTCGCCCCGGACCGCTTCAAGAGCAACGGGCTCGACGGCGGGCCCGCCGGCCTCGTCGCCGCGGTCTTCGCGGCGGCGCTCCTCGCGGTCCTCGCCGGGATCGCGGCCCTCGTCGCGCGCGCACGGGGCGCGCCGCCGGCCCTCGCTCGCGGCGTCCTCGCCGCGCTGCTCGCGTTCGTCGCGCTCGGCAAGGTGCTCTCGCCGCAGTACCTCATCTGGTTGCTGCCGCTCGCGGTCCTCGCGTGGGTCCGCGGGGACCGGGCACCCGCCGCGCTGATCGCCGGCGCGGCACTGCTCGCGCACGTCTGGTTCCCGGGCCGCTACTTCGACCTCGTCGCGGGTGACGACGGGACGTTCGCCCTCGTCGCGGTGCGCAACGCGCTCCTCGTCGCTGCGCTCGTGCTCGCGCTCCGCGCCCTCGCCCGGACCTCGGTCAGCCCGGGGGAGGCGACCAGGGGAGGAGCACCTGCTCGATCGCGTCCGCCCGTCGCGGCGAGCCCGCCGTGATGACGACGCCGTTGAGCCACGGGTCGTCCTCGCTCGTCTCGAAGCGCACGCGCATCTGCGTGACGAGCGACTCGATCGCCTGCTCCTTCTTGACCCCGATGACCCCGCCGCGGGGGCCCGTCATCCCGACGTCGGTGCAGTACGCGGTCCCGCCCGGGAGCACCCGGGCATCGGCGGTCGGCACGTGGGTGTGGGTGCCCACGACCGCGGTCACCCGGCCGTCGAGGTACCAGCCGAGGCCGACCTTCTCGCTCGTCGCCTCCGCGTGGATATCGACGAGGATCTGGTCGCACTCCTTCTCGAGGCGCGACACGTCGTTCTCGGCCTGGGTGAACATGTGGCGGCCCGACTGGAGGAAGACGTTGCCCTGGAGGTTGAGGACCCCGAGGCGCACCCCGTCGCGCTCGACGACGCACGACCCGCGGCCGGGCTGGCGCTCGAGGAAGTTCGCCGGGCGGATCACGCGCTCGGCCGTCTCGAGGTACGGGAAGACCTCGCGATGGTGGTACGTGTGGTTGCCGAGCGTGACGACGTCGACGCCGAACGAGAGCAGCTCGTCGGCGATCTTCGGTGTGATCCCGAGGCCGCCCGCGATGTTCTCCGCGTTGACGACGACGAACGTCGGCTCGTACCGCTCCCGCAGCGCGGGGAGCAGCCCGCGCAGTGTCCGGCGACCCAGCGCTCCGACGACGTCGCCGACGAAGAGGATCCGGACCGGAGCGCTCTGCATCCGCGCATCCTGCCACGACGGACTACGCTGCGGGCAGTGAGCGCGGTGCCCCGAGACGACCCCGCGGCGACGACGGCGATCGCCGCGCACGGTGTGACGAAGCGCTACCCGGGGCGCCTCGCCCTCCGTGACGTGTCGTTCTCGGCGCGCCCCGGGGAGGTCGTCGCGGTGATCGGTCCCAACGGCGCGGGCAAGACGACGCTGCTCTCGATCCTGGGCGGACTGCAGCCCGCGACGGAGGGGACGGTGAGCCGCGCGCCCTCGGAGGTCGGCTGGGTCCCGCAGCAGCCGGCGGTCTACCGCAAGCTCTCCGTCCGCGAGAACCTGCGGCTGTTCGCGCGGCTCGAGAAGGTCGACGACCCCGACGCCGCCGTCGCCCGGATGCTCGACCAGACCGGTCTCGCCGACCGGGCGGGGGAGGAGCTCGGGCGCCTGAGCGGCGGCAACCAGCAGCGCGTGAACATCGCGATCGGCCTCCTCGGCGCGCCGCCCGTCCTGCTCCTCGACGAGCCGTCCTCGTCGCTCGATCCCCGGCAGCGCGAGCGCCTGTGGACGTTCATCACCGCCCTCGCCCGGCATCCCACGCATCCGACGGCGGTCGTCTTCTCCACCCACAACGTGCAGGAGGCCGAGCGCTTCGCCGACACCGTGCTCGTCCTCGCCGACGGCGAGCTGCTGTTCACGGGCTCGCCCGCCGAGCTCGAGCAGGCGGTCGAGGGCGAGGGGCCACGCGGCGAGGGCGTGCCCGACCACGACTTCGAGGCCGCGTTCGTCGCGTTCCTCCGCGAGCGGGGACACTGACCGTCGATGCGCCACCTGCTCGTCAAGGACCTCCAGATCCTGCGGCGCTCGCCGTTCCTCCTCGTCCTCCTCATCGTCTATCCGGTCGTCATCTCGACGCTCATCGGCCTCGCGGTCTCGCGGTCCCCCGAGAAGCCGCGGGTCGCGTTCGTCAACCTCGTCGACGACGACGACGCGACGTTCCAGCTCGGCGGTGAGACGCTCGACGCCTCGAGCTACGCCGACCAGCTCTTCGAGGCGATCGAGCCGGTCCGCGTCGACAGCCGCGACGAGGCCGTCGAGAAGGTCCGCAGCGGAGAGGTCCTCGGCGCTCTCATCGTCCCCGCGGACGCGACCCAGAAGCTCCGCGACGCCCTCAGCCTGTCGGGCTCCCCCGAACTGCCGACGCTGGAGGTGATCTACAACGAGGAGGACCCGATCAAGGCGCAGGCGGTCGAGTCCCAGATCAAGGCGCGCCTGGCGGACGCGAACAAGGAGCTCTCCGACGAGCTCACGAAGGTGAGCGCGGGGTACCTCGACATCCTGCTCCAGGGCGGGAGCTTCCGGATCCTCGGTCAGGGCTTCGACGTCCTCGGCCTGAAGGCGACGAAGGACGTGCTCGAGTCCGTGCGGGACGCGCTTTCCGCCGACGATCCCAACCGGGCCCCGCTCACCGAGGTCATCACGTTCGCGGGGCTGGCGATCGACAACCTCGACTTCTCCGACGAGATCCTCGGGGCGATCGGCGAGCCGCTCAAGATCGAACGCACCACGCTCGACGGGGCGAGCACGCCGCTGGACCGCTTCGCGATCGCCGTCGCCGTGACCGTCTCGCTCATGTTCGTCACCGTTCTCCTCGCGGCGGGGATGCTCGCGCTCGAGCGGGAGGAGAACGCGTTCGGCCGGCTCGTGCGCGGGCTCGTGTCGCAGACCGGGCTCGTCGTCGAGAAGGTCGTCCTCGCGGCGGTGTGCGCCGCCGCGGTCGCGCTCCTCATGCTGACCGGACTGTCGCTCTTCGTCGCGCTCGACGGGGCCCGGGCGCCGCTGTGGGTCGTTGCGACGCTCGCCGGCGGGCTCGGCTTCGGCGCGATGGGGGTCGCGCTCGGTGCCCTGGCGAAGGAGGTACGGGCCGCGTCCCTGCTCTCGTTCCTCCTGTCCCTGCCGATCGCGTTCCTCGCGCTCGTGCCGAGCGGGGCGGTGAGCGCCGGGCTCTACGACGTCGTGCGCGTCGCGAGCGCGGTGTTCCCGTTCCGGCCCACCCTCGACGCCGTCGACGCGGCGGTGAACGATGCGGGCGGTCTCGGGACGGCGCTCGCCCATCTCGCCGCGCTCGTCGTCGCGTACGTGGCGATCGCGCGGCTCGCCCTGCGGAGGTTCGCCGGATGATCCCCCGGGCGGTGAGCCCGCGCGTGCGACTCGACTCGGAGCACACCTCGATCCGCCCCTATGCGGCCCGTGACCTCGAGGACCTGCTCGCGCTGCGGCGGCTCAACCGCGAGTACCTCGAGCCCTACGAGGCCGCGCGCGACGCCCGGTTCTACACCTCCGACGGCCAGGCGCGCGAGCTGCGGTTCGACCGCGAGGCGTGGACGACCGGGACGGGCTACGGGTTCGCGGTGCTCGACACGAGCGATGAGGCAGACCGGCTCATCGGCCGCGTCGCGCTCGCGAACGTCGTGCGTGGCTCCTGGGGCAACGCGACGCTCGGCTACTGGATCTCCCGGGAGGACGGCGGCCGCGGGCACGCCACCGCCGCCGTCCTCCTCGCGTTGCGCTTCGCGTTCGAGCACCTCGGCCTGCACCGGGTGCAGCCCGCCGTCATGCCGCGCAACGCGCGCTCCCTGCGTGTCGTCGAGAAGTGCGGCTTCCGCTACGAGGGGCGGGCTCTGCGCTATCTCCAGATCAACGGGGTCTGGGAGGACCACGAGATCTTCGCGCTCACGGCGGAGGAGTGGGAGGAGCGGGCGGAGGACTGATGCCGGGCGAGCGCCCGGTCGTCGCTCGAGCGGCGAGCACCCCGCACCGGGGACTCGGCGTTTGCCGTACGCGCTCGAGTCCGACACGATGCGCGCCATGAGACTCCGCCTCCTCGCCCCGGCCGCCCTCGCCTCCCTCGCGCTCGTCGGCTCCGCGTCGCCTGCGTCCGCGAAGATCGTCGTGGGTGAGGGGATGGCGGGGGCGAAGCTCGGGATGTCGAAGGACGAGGTTCGGGAGATCCTCGGCAAGCCGACCGAGTCGCGCACGAGGACCGACGACTTCGGCCGGACCACGCGGTGGTACTTCACGGGCCCGAAGATCCACGTCACCTTCCGTGACGCGGCGGAGCCGGGGATGCAGGCGACCGCGTTCATGACCCGTCGCGGGTTCGAGCGAACGTCGAAGGGCGTCGGGGTCGGGTCGTCGATCCGGACCGTCCGCGCGAGGGTCGCGAAGGTGAAGTGCGAGCGCTTCCCCGGGTTCTCGACGCGCTCCTGCCACGTCGGGGAGTTCCTGCCGGGGAAGACCGTCACGGACTTCCGCGTCGGCCGGTCCGGGAAGGTCGGCAGCGTGCTCATCGGCTACGTCATCGACTGACCTCGAGCGCTCGGCGGCCGCCGAGCGAGCGCGCGACCAGCTTTCTCGCACAGAGTGCCGTGAGCTGCGTACCCCGCCCGATGAGGAGAGCTCGCCGTCGAGGTCCGCCGCGAGCAACGTCCTCGACGTGCGTGTCGTCGAGGCGGTCGGCGACGCACAGCTCGTGGTGCGGCGGGTCGCGACGGCGGCGTTCAACCCCCGGGGCGCGGCGCCGATACCCTCGGAGGACCGTGTCGTTCCCCGAGCACCGCCCGCGCCGCCTGCGCAGGACCCCCGCCCTGCGCGCGCTCGTGCGCGAGACCACCCTCGCGCCGGGCGACCTCGTCCTGCCGCTCTTCGTCCACGAGGAGGACGGGCGCGCCCCGATCGGGGCCATGCCCGGGGTGGACCGCCTGAGCGTCGACGACGCCGTCGCGGAGTGCGCGGACGCGGTGCGCCTCGGCCTCGGAGGCGTGCTCCTCTTCGGGCTCCCGGACGAGAAGGACGCCGACGGCACGCAGGCCTACGCGCAGGACGGGATCGTCCAGCGGGCCGTCCGGGCGATCAAGGCCGCGCATCCCGACCTCCTCGTCATCACCGACGTCTGCCTGTGCGAGTACACCGACCACGGGCACTGCGGCCACGTCCGCCCGGACGGGACGGTCGACAACGACGTGACGCTCCCCCTGCTCGAGCAGACGGCCGTGTCGCACGCGGACGCCGGCGCCGACGTCATCGCCCCGAGCGACATGATGGACGGCCGCGTCCATGCGATCCGCCACGCGCTCGACGAGGCGGGGCACGCCGCCGTGCCGATCCTCGCCTACAGCGCGAAGTACGCGAGCGCGTTCTACGGCCCGTTCCGCGAGGCCGCGGACTCGACCCCCGCGTTCGGCGACCGGCGCGGGTACCAGATGGACCCCGCCAACGGGGACGAGGGCATACGGGAGACGCTCCTCGATGTCGACGAGGGTGCCGACATCGTCATGGTCAAGCCCGCGCTCCCCTACCTCGACGTGATCTGGCGCGTGAAGGAGGCCACCGGCATGCCCGTCGCCGCGTACAACGTGAGCGGGGAGTATGCGATGGTGAAGGCGGCGGCGCTCGCGGGCCACATCGACGAGCGGGCCGTCGTGCTCGAGTCCCTCACCTCCATCCGCCGGGCCGGCGCCGACATCGTCATCACCTACCACGCGAAGGACGCAGCGACATGGCTGACGTGACCACCGAAGACGGGATCCGCGACGACGCCGCGACCCCGAAGATCCGCGAGCGCAAGGACGGCGCCGCGGTCCCGCTGAGCGATCTGGACCGCAAGCTCCTCGACCTCATGCAGGGCTCGTTCCCGCTCGACACGCGCCCCTACGCGCGGGTCGCCGAGCTCGCGGGCGTGACCGAGCAGGAGGTCCTCGACGCGGTGACCCGCCTCCTCAAGGACCGGATCATCCGCCAGGTCACCCCGATCTACGACACGCGCGCCTTCGGCTACGGCTCGATGCTCGTGGCGGCGAAGGTCGATCCCGAGCACCCGTGGCGCGCGGCGAAGATCATCAACTCCCACCCCGGGGTCAGCCACAACTACCTGCGCAACCACGAGTTCAACATGTGGTTCACGCTCGCGGTGGAGGAGGACTCGGCGCTCGGCCTCCAGGGCACGCTCGACCTCCTCCAGGAGCTCACCGGCGCGGAGTCGATCCGCCAGCTCCCGACGCTCAAGCTCTTCAAGATCCGCATGGACCTCGAGATGAGCGGCGACACGCAGTCCCTCGCCGCGAAGGGCGTCGCCGAGGACCCCGTCGAGCTCGACAAGCAGCCCTACGACGACCGCGACCGTGAGGTCGTCCGCGTGACCCAGGGCGACCTCCCCGTCGTCCCGGAGCCCTACCGCGAGTCCGCGGCGGAGCTCGGCATGACGCAGGAGGAGCTCCTCGAGCACCTCGCCGGCATGAAGGAGCGCGGCCTCCTGCGCCGCGTCGCCGCGATCCTCTACCACCGCCGGGCGGGCTTCTCGGCCAACGGCATGGGCGTGTGGAAGGTCCCGGACGACCGGATCGCCGAGCTCGGCCCGCAGATGGCCGCCTACCGCGGCATCAGCCACTGCTACCAGCGCCCCACGTACGAGGACTGGCCCTACTCGGTCTTCACGATGGCTCACGGCCGCTCGAAGGAGGAGTGCGACTCGATCCTCGACGCGATCGCCGAGCAGACCGGCATCACCGAGCGGGCGACGCTCTACTCCTCCACCGAGTTCAAGAAGATCCGGCTCCTCTACTTCACCGACGACTTCAAGAACTGGGAGCGCGAGCACGCCGGAGCGTAGGGCGCGTGCGATGATCGGCCGCCGATGGCCATCTCGCTGAGGGACACCAAGAGCGCCGACCTCTACGCCCGCGCGGTGCAGCGCCTGCCGGGCGGCGTGAACTCGCCCGTGCGGGCGATGCGCTCGATCGGCCGCGACCCGCTCTTCATCGACCGCGCGGCCGGCGCGGAGATCGTCGACGTCGACGGCAACCGCTTCATCGACTTCGTCTGCTCGT
This sequence comes from Paraconexibacter sp., assembly GCA_041603715.1. Classification (GTDB taxonomy): domain Bacteria; phylum Actinomycetota; class Thermoleophilia; order Solirubrobacterales; family Solirubrobacteraceae; genus Paraconexibacter. The sequence goes on from JBFIDS010000103.1 coordinate 8,308, forward strand.
GGGGGCCGCTCGTCCACGGCCACGCCCACCCGGACATCCTCGCGGCGATCGGCGAGGCGGCGTCGAAGGGCACGACGTTCGGCGCGCCGACCGCGGCCGAGACCGATCTCGCCGACGAGGTCGCCCGGCGCGTCCCCTCGGTCGAGATGATCCGCATGACCTCGTCGGGGACCGAGGCCGCGATGAGCGCGATCCGCCTCGCCCGTGCGGCGACGGGTCGCACGAAGCTCCTCAAGTTCGCGGGCGCCTACCACGGGCACCTCGACGGCCTGCTCGTCGACGCCGGGAGCGGTCTCGCGACCCAGGGCATCCCGTCGAGCCCGGGAGTGCCGGAGGCGGCGACGGCGGCGACGATCGTCGTGCCGTGGAACGACGGCGAGGCCGTCATCGCGGCCACCGAGAGCCACGAGTTCGCCGCGATCCTGTGCGAGCCCTACCCGGGCAACATGGGCGTCGTCCCGCCGCACGAGGGCTTCCTCGAGCTGCTCCGCGACCGCGCGACGCAGAACGGCGCCCTGCTCGTCTTCGACGAGGTCATCAGCGGGTTCCGCGTCGCCCGCGGCGGCGCCCAGGAGCTCACCGGCGTCCTGCCCGACATCACCGCGATGGGCAAGATCATCGGAGGAGGGCTGCCGGCCGCCGCCTACGGCGGGTCCCGCGAGCTCATGGAGCGGATCGCGCCCGCCGGCGACGTGTACCAGGCCGGCACGCTGAGCGGGAACCCCGTCGCGGTCGCGGCGGGCCTGCAGACGCTGCGGATGCTCGATGATGCCGCCTACCGTCAGCTCCAGCGGGCCACCGACCAGCTCGCCGCGGGCTTCCGGGAGGCCGCGGGCGACCGTCCCGTACAGGTGCAGTCCGTGTGCGGCCTCGTCACGGTGTTCTTCAGCGAACGGCCCGTCCACGACCTCGAGGACGCCAAGGCCTGCGACCTCGAGGGTCACGCGGCGTGGTGCCGGTCGCTGCTCGCCCGAGGCGTCTATCCGCCGCCGTCGCAGTTCGAGG
>JBFIDS010000104.1:0-9311 GCA_041603715.1 Paraconexibacter sp.
AACGAACGGACGTCGGACCGCCGCGGGAGCGGTCAGCGCGCGGCCGCGAGCCGGGCCGGTGCGGCCGGGCGCGCGCCGCGCTCGGCCCGGATGAACGCCGCGCAGCGCTCGCCGATGAGGATCGCCGGTGCGTTCGTGTTCGCCCGGGTGATCTGCGGCAGCGCGCTCGTGTCCGCGACGCGCAGGCCCTCGACGCCGCGCACGCGCAGCTTCTCGTCGAGGACCCCCTCGCCCTCGGCGCCCATGCGCGCGGTGCACGACGGGTGGTAGGTCGTCTCGACGTTCTCGCGGATCCAGCGCTCCAGCTCGGCGTCCGTCCGCACGTCCGCTCCGGGCGTGATCTCGGCCGCGACCATGTCCCGCAGCGGCGCCTGCGCGACGATCTCGCGCGTGCGCCGGATCGCCCGGATCAGGGCGTCGACGTCGGCCTGCTCACGGAGCATCCCGAGCTGCACGGCGGGCTTGGACCGCGGGTCCTTCGTCCGCGCGCGCACCCACCCGCGGGAGGCGGGCGTCCAGTAGGACTGCGCGATCGCGAACGCCGGACGGGGATGCTCGCCCTCCCCGTTCTTCCAGAAGAACGCCGGCGCGTGGACGAGCTGCACGTCCGGCGCGGGCAGGTCGGGCAGCGTGCGGATATGGGCGAGCGCCTCCGCGACGTTGCTCGCGAGCTTGCCCCTCCCCGTGGCGAGCCACTTCGCGATCTCCCTGGGACGGTCGGCACCGGCGAGGCCCGTCCACGGATCCTTCAGCTCGAAGTTGCAGAACGTGAACGGATGCTCCTGGAGATGCTCGCCCACGTGCGGGCTGTCGAGGACGACCTCGACGCCGATCTCGCGCAGGTGGTCGGCCGGGCCGATCCCGGAGAGCTGGAGGAGGTGCGGGGTGTTGAACGCGCCCGCGCTCAGGACGATGTCGCCGGTCGCGCCGATGGTCTCCAGGGATCCTCCGCGCTCGACGACCACCGCGACGGCGCGCCCCTCGTGCACGACGACGCGGTGCACGAGCGCCTTCGTGAGCACCGTGAGGTTCGACCGCTTGCGCGCCGTGTCGAGATACGCCCGCGCGGTACTCCAGCGCCGACCACGCGACGTCGTCGTCGGGGACAGGCCGACACCGTCGAGGTCTGGTCCGCTGAGGTCGTCGGTCGGCGCCACGCCGGCCGCGGTCGCCGCCGCGACGAAGGCCCGTGCGACCGGGTCGGGCGTGTCGAGACGGCGGATGCGGACCGGGCCGCCATGACCGTGCGCGGGCCCCGGGAGGAAGTGGTCCTCGATGCGGCGGAAGTGCGGCTCGACCTCGTCCCACGACCACCCCGGGAGGTCCCAGCCGTCGAAGTCCAGCGCACACCCGCGGACCCACAGCATCGCGTTCATCGTGCTGCAGCCTCCGAGGACGCGGCCCCTCGGCGAGTAGACGCGCCGGTCGGCGCAACCCGGCTCGGGCTCGGTCACGTAGTCCCAGTCGCCCTTCGCGTGGAACTGCGCGGGGAACGCGGCGGGAGCGCGCATCTCGAGCCGGCGGTCCGAGCCCCCCGCCTCGACGAGCAGGACCCGGCGGGCCGGGTCCTCGCTGAGCCGGGCAGCGACGGCGCAGCCCGCGGATCCCGCGCCGATGACGATGTGGTCGTAGGTCTCCATCGGCCGATGCTGCCGTCGCACGCGGCTCACGTGTTCGTGGCCGACGCCGGTGCACCTCCGGCTTTTCGTGGGACCCACAACTGTGAGAGGGTCGCGGCGTGCCGTCCTTCGCCGTCGACCCCCTGGGCGCCGTCCCCGACCGCTCGCCCGAGTGCGCGGCGCTCCTCACGCGGACCGCCGAGCGGATCGAGGCACGGGTCGAGGAGATCGCGCTGCGGCTCATCGACCGCGTCGTCGCCGAGATGCATCTCGACCCGGCCGACGTGGAGCTCCACGAGGACCTGCTCGCGGCGGCGCGGGGAAGCGTCGCGCTCATCACCGTCAACGCCCGCTCCTGGACCGACCCGCGGATCGTCCCCCCGCCCCACGACGCGCTCACCTGGTCGCGCAGCCTCGTGGGCCGGGGACTCGCGATCGACGCGCTCCTGCGCGTCTACCGCATCGGCCAGTCCGGCTACATGTCCGTGTGGTTCGACGAGCTGACGGCCGGGGACGACGATCACGCGGTCGTCGTCGAGGCGATGAACGCCGTCACCGCGTTCGTCTTCACCTGGATCGACACGATCTCCACGCCCCTCGTCGAGGCCTACGAGGACGAGCGCACCCGGCGTCTGAGCGGCTCCGTCGCCGTGCGCACCGAGACCGTCGAGCGGATCCTCGCCGGGGAGGCGATCGACATCCCGACGGCGAGCGCGCGCCTCGGCTATCCGCTCGACCGCCCGCACATCGCGCTCGTCGCCTGGGCGCCACGGGACGAGGTCGACACGGTCGCGGGCTCGCTCGACGAGCGCCTCGCCGAGGTCGCCGGCGACATCGCACCTCCCGACGACAGACCGACGCTCATCGTCCGGACAGGGCCCCAGATCGCCGCGGGCTGGGTCGTGGGCGAGCGGGTGGACCCGGACGCGCTCGCGCGCGTGCGGGCGAGCGCGCGTGCCCAAGGGATGAGCGTCGCGCTCGCGGTCGGCGGCGTCGGGCTCGCCGGCTTTCGCCGCGGCCACGATCACGCCCAGCGCGCGCGGCGCGTCGCCCGCCTCCTGCGCCCCGGCGCGGCGCTGACGCATTACGACGACGTCTCCGTGCTCGACCTGCTCACGCGGGACCCGGCCGCGGCCCGCGAGCTCGCCGCCTCGACCCTCGGGGCCCTCGCGACCGACGACGACGCCACCCGGCGGCTCCTCGCGACGTTGCGGATCTTCTTCGAGGAGGGCCAGAGCTTCGCCCGCACCGCACGACGCGTCGGCGTCCACGAGAACACGGTCTCCTACCGGATCCGCCGCGCCGTCGAGCGGTCGAACGCGCCGGGCCTCGAGTCACGTGCCCTCTGGGTGGCGGTCGAGCTCGCCCCGCTCCTCGTCGTGCAGCCGCAGGATCCCGACGGCTGAGCGCCGCCGTTCGTGGACTCCCCGAACGCGCTCGCGTCGGGTGGGGACATCCAGGGCGACAGCGGGCGGGATCCGTGGGATGGTCGTCGGGTCGTCCTGTCGTACCGAGGAGAGGATCCGAGCATGAGCACCCCCACCGCCCACGTCACCGACATCGCCAAGCAGGCCTTCTGGGCCCAGCACCCGGACGTGAGGGACGCCGTGTTCGCCGACATCCGGCGCGAGAACCCGGTGTTCTGGAGTGGCCCCGCGGAGTCCGACCTCCTCCCGCCGGAAGAGAACACCCGCGGCTTCTGGTCGCTCACCAAGCACGCGGACATCCAGTTCGCGAGCCGCAACCCGAAGATCTTCTCCTCGGCCGAGGGCATCACGATGGAGGACTTCTCTCCGGAGATGACCGAGATCGCCCAGTCGTTCATCGCGATGGATGCGCCGCGCCACACGCAGCTGCGCGGCATCACGATGGACGCGTTCAAGCCCGGCAACATGCGCAAGCTCGAGGGCTGGGTGCGTGGCCACGCCCGCGACCTCATCGACGAGATGGCCCACCTCGGCTCCGGCGACTTCGTCGACCTCGTCGCCGAGCCGATGCCCGGCCGCATCTTCGCGAGCTTCTTCGGCCTGCACGAGGGCGAGATGCACGAGCAGACGATCCGCGCCGCCCAGGACCTCCTGTCGTGGAACGACCCGGTGGTGACCGGTGGCGTCGAGCCGCTCGAGCACTTCGCCAACTGCGTGATGACGCTGCGCCTCACCGCCGCCGAGCTCGCCGAGGAGCGGCGCGCGAGCCCCGGTGAGGACCTCATGACGTGGCTCGTCGACGCCGAGTTCGAGGGCGAGAAGATGAGCGACGACGACATCGGCGCGTTCTTCGTCCTCCTCGCGGTCGCCGCCAACGACACGACCCGTCACGCGACGGCCGGCGCGGTCCACGCCTTCTCGCGGTTCCCGGAGCAGCGTGCGCTGCTCGTCGAGGACGTCGAGGGCCGCGTCGACGGCGCCGTCGAGGAGATCCTCCGCTACGTGTCGCCGCTCATCCACATGCGCCGCACCGCGCTCGCCGACGTCGAGGTCCGCGGCCAGCAGATCAAGAAGGGCGACAAGGTCGTGCTCTGGTACTGCTCGGGCAACCGCGACGAGGAGGTCTTCGACGACCCCGACGCGTTCGACATCCTGCGCGACAACAAGCGCCACCAGGGCTTCGGCGGAGGCGGACCGCACTTCTGCCTCGGGAACGCCGTCGCGCGGACGACGCTCAAGTCCCTTCTCAGCGAGATCTACACGCGGATCCCCGACATCGAGGCCCCCGAGCCCGACTTCCTCGTCGCGAACTTCATCAACGGCATCCGGTCGCTCCCGGCCGAGTGGACGCCCGAGGCGCGCTGATCGCGAGCATCATGACATCATCCGAGCTGATGCTATGATGCCTCGGTGCGGACGACGATCACTCTCGACCCGGACACCCGGCACCTGATCGAGCGCGCGATGCGCGAGCGCGGGATCGGCTTCAAGGAGGCCGTCAACGACGCGATCCGGGCCGGGCTCGTCGGCCGCCCGGCGGAGCGACCCACCCAGCCGGTCTCGCTCGGCGAGCCGACGATCGACATCACGCGCTCGCTCGCCATCGCCGCCCAACTCGAGGACGACGAGCTCGTCCGGCGACTGGCCCGCGGCGGCTGAGTTGGTCGTCGTCGACGCGAACGTCCTCGTCCACGCCGTCAACCTCGATGCGCGCGAGCACGCGACGGCGCGCGACTGGCTCGACGAGGCGCTCCTCGGCGCGGAGGGGGTCGGTCTCCCGTGGGTCTGCCTCCTCGCTTTCCTCCGGCTCGTCACGCACCCCCGGGTCATGCCGACCCCGCAGTCGACGGACGCCGCCTGCGGACAGATCGAGCGGTGGCTCGCCGCACCGGCGGCGGTCCCCGTGGCACCGACGACACGACACGCCACCCTCGTCGCCGGCCTGCTGCGCGACGCCGGGTCCGGCGGGAACCTGGTCAACGACGCGCACCTCGCGGCGCTCGCGCTCGAGCACGACGCGGCGGTCGTGTCGTTCGACCGTGACTTCGCCCGATTCCCCGGCGTCGTCCACCGTCTCCCCGGGTCGTGAGCGGACGGGACCGGGCGCCTGCTGAGCGATCGTTAGGGTGGCGCCCATGAAGATCGGTGTGTCCGTCGGGTACTGGCCCTGGTTCACGTTCGAGGAGCAGCTCTCGATCGTCCGTCTCGCCGACGAGATCGGGCTCGACAGCGTCTGGGTGAGCGAGGCGTGGGGACAGGACGTCGTCTCGATGCTCGGTCTGTTCGCGGGCATGACCGAACGGGTCGGGCTCGGGACGGCGATCATGCAGATCCCTGCGCGCCAGGCGTCTGCCGCCGCGATGGCCGCGGCGACCATCGACGTCATCTCCGGCGGCCGGCTGCGCCTCGGACTCGGGCCGAGCGGCCCCCAGGTGTCCGAGGGCTGGTACGGCGTGCCGTTCAGCAAGCCGCTCGCGCGCACCCGGACGTACGTCGAGACGATCCGCGCCGCGCTCGCGGGCGAGACGCTCCCCGTCCAGGTGCCCGAGGGCGAGGGCACCGGTCTCGGCAAGCCGCTGCGCCTCCTCGCCAGGCCGGTGCGGTCCCGGATCCCGATCTACCTCGGGGCGACCGCGCCGAAGGGCCTCACCCAGTGCGGCGAGATCGCCGACGGCTGGATCGGCGTCTTCATCGACCCCTCGAAGCCCGACGAGACCGTCGGCGCGGTCCTGTCCGCCGTCGAGGGGGCGGGCCGCCCGCGCGACGAGTTCGACGTGAGCGTCCTCATCCCCACCGCCGTCGCCGACACCGAGGAGCGGGCGATCGAGGCGGTCCGCCCGTGGGTCGCGTTCTACCTCGGCGCGATGGGCGCCAAGGGAAAGAACTTCTACGTCGACATGGCGCGCCGCTACGGCTTCGGCGATGAGGCCGAACGGGTCCAGGACCTCTACCTCGACGGCGACACCGTCGCCTCCGCGAAGGCCCTCTCCCCCGAGCTGCTCGCGCGCGTCACCGTCGCCGCGACCCCCGACACGATCGACCGGCGCCTCGCCGAGTACCGCGACGCCGGCGTCGACACGCTCATCGCGATCCCCTGCGGCGACATCCGCCAGACCGTCGACACCCTCGGCGCGGTGGCGACCGAGGGGTGAGCACGGGCCGGGACGCCGGGCCGGCTACGAGATCGCCGGATCCTCACGATCGTCTGCATCGGGACCGATCTCGGGCAGCGCTCCCAGGACCTCGTCCGTGTGCGCACCGAGGTGCGGAGGCGCACCGCCGGCTCGGGGACGCCCTCCGTCGACACGGATCGGCGGCGCCGCGAGCGTGAGTGGCACGGCGAGCCGCCCCTCGTCGTAAAGGCCCCCGGTCGCCGCGACCTGCGGGTCATCGACGACGGCGTCCAGGCCCTGGGTCACCGCGCAGGGGATCCCGGCCTCCACGAGGGCCGCCTCCAGGTCGCGGGCGTCCCACCGTGCGAACACCGCCGCGAGAAGCGGGCGCAACTCGTCCTGCCGGTGACACCGCGCGTCGCTGTCGGCGAACCGGGCGTCGTCGGCGAGCGCGTCCAGGCCGAGCACCGCGCACAGTGCGCGCCAGCGCCGGTCGTCCCAGACGACGAACGCGAGCAGGCCGTCGCGGGCGGCGAGTTGGTCCCCGAGCAGCGCGAAGCTCCCGTTGCCACGTCGTGGCGGCTCCTCCCCCAGCAGGGAGCGCAGGGCGAAGAGCGGCGCCTGCATGGCCAAGGCGACGTCGAGCAGCGCGACGGCGACATGTGAACCCTCGCCGGTGCGCTGACGTCGGTAGAGCGCGGCGAGCATGGCGGCGGCACCGGCGAGCGCCGCCGCCGTGTCGACGATCGGCGCGCCACAGCGGAAGGGCTCACCCTCGGCGGGCCCGGTTGCCGCTGCGAGCCCGGCCGCCGCTTGGATGACGGGGTCGAGCGCCGGGCGCCCGGCCGCTGGTCCCGCTTCGCCGTAGGCGCTCACCGTGCAGACGACGAGACCAGGGTCCCGCTCGCGCAGCGTCGGCGGGTCCAGCCCCAGCCTGTGCGCGACGGTCGTCGGGAGATTGTGGACGACGACGTCACTGGCGCCGACGAGCCGGCGCACCGCGGCGGGCGTCCCGGCCGCGCGGAAGTCGAGCGCGACACTTCGCTTGCCCCGATTCGCGCTGACGAAGGTGGCCGACATCCCCGGCCCGGCCTGGGGTCCGACGGTCCGGGAGGCGTCGCCCTCGAGCGGCTCGAGCTTCACGACGTCGGCCCCCCAGTCGCCGAGCGTCGCAGCGGCCAGCGGGGCGGCGATGAACGACCCCACATCGAGAACGCGCAGACCGTCGAGCATCCGGCCCGTCACGACGCGTGCCGGCGATCGACGATTCCGCCGACCGCGGTGGCCGCGCGGACGAACGGCGGCGGTGGGAACCGACCTCGCCGCCCCCTGCCGAGGGTGGGGTCTGCGATGGGCCGGGCCACGGGACGACGTTCTCACATCGTCGGGGAGCCGTCGATAGCCCCTCGGGGGGAACCACGGACCCCCAGCGGGCGGCCTCGCCTACGCGGAGTCGAAGTCGGGATCGCGACGTTCGAGGAACGCGGCGACCCCCTCACGTGCGTCCGGGCCGCCGAACAGCTCCTCGAGCGCCCCCCGCTCCACGAGCGCCCCCTCGCCGGCCCCCGGTGCCTCCGCGGCGCGCAGACAGCGGAGGGCGCCCGCCACGGCGGGACGGGAGGCCCGGGCGATCGGGCCGGTGAGTGACGCGAGGACCTCGTCGAGGTCCTCGGGCGCGCACACGCGGCCGACGAGACCGCAGACCAGCGCCTCCTCGGCCCGCAAGGCACGCCCCGTGAGGACGAGCTCGGCAGCGGCGGCCTGTCCGATGACACGGGGGAGGCGCTGCGTCCCGCCCGCACCGGGGACGAGCCCAAGCCGGATCTCTGGGACGCCGAGGCGGGCGCGCGTGGTCGCGACGCGCAGCGTGCACGCGAGGGCGAGTTCGAGCCCGCCACCGAGTGCGTGACCATCGATGGCCGCGATGACGGGAATCTCGAACGAGGCGACGCGCTCGACGACATCCCGCAGCCCGTCGAGGTAGCGCATGAAGGCGGGCGTGTCCGCCTCGCGCATGAGGTCGAGGTCGGCCCCTGCCGCGAAGATGCCCTCGACGGCCGAGCGCACGACGACAACACCCGGCGCCGCGGGGTCGCCCTTGACGGCGACGATCTCGTCCAACGCACGCTCGAGGTCCGCGACGACGGAGCGTGTGAGCGCGTTGACGGGGGCGCTCTGCAGAGAGATCGTCGCGACGCGGTCCTCCAGACGCAGTTCCACGGGTTGGGCCGTTTCGCGAGCGGGATCGGACTCCGGCCGCGTCGTTGCAGAGCTCATCCGGGGACGCTAACAGGCTGTCCGATCGGACGATCGAGGATCCGACGATCGCGTGACCTGTCGTGAATCTCGCGCAGTGAGGGGGCCGCGGACGTGCGGGCGACGCGAGGTGCGGCTAGGGGACGAGCGCCTCGAGCGGGACGTCGGCCGGAACCTGGCCCGCGCACAACACGAGCGTGCCGTGCGCTGCCGCGGCGCGCAGTGCCTCGACCGCGACCGCCGCGTCGACACCGGCGAGGACCCCGGGATCGACGACGGCGGCGGGAGGCGCGGACCCCGTCAGGTCCCAGGCGACCGCCCGGACGGACGTCTCGGCACCCGCGCCCGCGCCCGCTCCGCCCGGCGGTCCCCCATCAGCCTCTTCCGCGTACGCCTCCACCACGACGACATCGAGCCCGAGATGCTCGAGCGCGCGCAGGACCGGCGCATGGACCGCCGCCTCCCCTGCCGCGAGATCCTCGACGAGGACCACGATGCCCGCCCCCGCGTCGGCGACCGCGCGCACGAGCGCGGCGAGCGCGTCGGAGATGACGTCGGCGGCCTCGTCGCCGGCCGCGCACCCGAGCCCGACCGCGGTCGAGCACGGGCCGCGGAGGACCACGGCGACGCGCGGGCCCGTGGCCGGGTAGATGCCCGCGAGGACCGACACGGCCTCGAGCAGCGCCGCGACCGGCGCCGCCTGTGCGAGGGGCGGGGCGTCGTAGAGGACGTCGACGAGATCGTCGTCCGACGCCTCGCCGGCGAGCTCCGCCAGCGCAGCGGTCTGCGCGTGGCCCCCCCAGCCCACGAGCAGCACGTCGGGCCGGGCGACCGAGACCGCTTCGCGCAGCGCGTACGCGCGCTGCATCGGATCGCCGTCGCGGAGCGCGGCGGCG
>JBFIDS010000105.1:0-9256 GCA_041603715.1 Paraconexibacter sp.
AGGACCGCCACGGAATGACGTTCGACGGAGGGGTGAGGTGGCGGGCGGTGTAGCCTGCCGCGGCCCATGACCGACGCGACGATCCTCTTCACCGGCTTCCCGGGCTTCATCGGGGCGCGGCTCATCCCCCGCCTGCTCGCCGACGATCCCGACGCGACCGTCGTCGCGCTCGTCGAGCCGCGGATGGTCGCGCGGGCGCGCACCGAGGCCGCCGCGATCTCGGAGCGCCTCGTCGTCGAGCCCGGCGACATCACGCACCGCACGCTCGGCCTCGACGCCCCGCGCTACGCCGAGCTGAGCCGCACCGTGACGCGGGTCATGCACCTCGCGGCGGTCTACGACCTCGCGGTGCCGGCCGCCGTCGCGGAGGCCGTCAACGTCACCGGGACCCAGAACGTCATCGACTTCTGCCGGGCGTGCACGAACCTCGTGCGCCACGAGTACGTCTCGACCGCCTACACGGCGGGCCGGCGCTCCGGCCGCGTGCTCGAGTCCGAGCTCTGGGCCGGTCAGTCGTTCAAGAACCACTACGAGTCGACGAAGTTCGCCGCCGAGGTCCTCGTCCGCGCCTCGATGGACGACGTCCCGACCGCGATCTACCGCCCGGCGATCGTCGTCGGGGACTCCGGGACCGGGGAGACCGCGAAGTTCGACGGCCCGTACTACGTCCTGCGGTTCCTCTCCCTCGTCGACCGCCTGCACCTGCCCATCCCCCAGTTCGGGAGCCGGGAGTCGACGTTCAACGTCGTCCCGGTGGACTTCGTCGTCGACGCCCTCGCCACGGGCGCCCGCGACGACGCGATGACCGGGGAGACGCTGCACCTCGTCGATCCCGAGCCCGTCACCGCGCGCGAGCTCGTCCGTACGCTCGCGACGACGCTCACCGGCCGCGAGCCCTCCTACCCGTTCCCCGCGAGCATGATGGAGACGTCGCTGCGGATCGGGCTCGTCCGCCGCATCCTCGCGAACACCCCGCGCGAGTCGATCGAGTACCTCAACCACCCGGTGACGTTCGACACGACCCGGGCCTCCGCCCTGCTCGCCCCGCACGGCCTGCGCTGCCCGCGCTTCCCCGAGTACGTCGGGACGATGGTCGAGTACTTCCGCACCCACGAGCGCGACGCGCTGCCGACGGTGGCCTGACCCGTCCCGCCGCCGGGGCGCTCCCGGCCATCTCCCGCGACCCGGCCGCGGTGCCGATCAGTGCCGGCGGATGCCGTCGAGCACGAAGTCGAGCAGCCGCTGCCAGTCGCGCGGCGCCCCCGTCTCCGGGTCGACGACCTGCATCGCGCTGCCGAGCGCGCACATCAGGGTCGGCATGTCGGCGACGCTGAAGTCCGCCCGCATCTGCCCCGCGTCCTGGGCCGCGGCGATGAGCGCCTGACCGTGCTCGGCGAGGCGGTCGCGGGTGCTCGCCGCGACCGCGAAGCCCTCGGGCGAGATCGTCCAGATCATGCGCTGCTGGGCGACGTCGCCGGCCATCCGCTCCGTCGCCTCGCGGACGAATCCCTCGAAAGCGCCCCAGGGATCGTCCGGGGACACGGTCTCGCGCCAGTGCTGCGCGCGCTGGGCGAGGAGCTCGAAATGCCGGCGGACGAGCTCACCGGCGAGCGCGTCCTTGTCCTTGAAGTGCCGGTAGACGGTGCCCATGCCGAGCCCCGCGCGCTTGGCGACGTCGTCCATCTGGGCCCCGGCGCCGTGCTCGGCGAAGACCTCCGCCGCCGCTTCGATGACCCGTTCGCGGTTGCGGCGGGCATCGGCGCGTAGCGGACGCTCGACGGCGTCCTGCGAAGGCTCGAGGCGACTCGTCTCCGTACGTGCCATGGCGGGACCGACCGTAGCACGCACGTTTGACAAACGGAACCACGGTTCCGTATCTTGCGCAAGCGGAATCACCGTTCCCCTTCCCCCTTCCGCCCGAGACGTACATGACCTCTGCCCCCGCCCCCGCCTCCTCCCCCGAACGCTCGAAGTGGCTCGTCCTCGCGCTGCTCGCGATGGCGCAGTTCGTCGTGATCCTCGACGCCTCGATCGTCAACGTCGCGCTCCCGACGATCGGCCGGGCCCTCGAGTTCTCGCAGGACGACCTCTCGTGGGTCGTCAACTCCTACGTCCTCGTCTTCGGCGGCTTCCTCCTCCTCGGCGGACGGCTCGCCGACCTGCTCGGACCCCGTCGCGTCTTCCTCGGCGGCATGGCGGTGTTCGGCCTCGCATCGCTCGCCGGCGGCTTCGCCCAGACCGATGTCCAGCTCATCGTCGCCCGCGTCGTCCAGGGACTGGGCGCGGCGATCATCTCACCCGCGGCGCTCTCGATCGTGACCCGCACGTTCGCCGAGGGCCGCGAGCGCAACACGGCGCTCGGCGTCTGGGGCGCGGTCGCGGGCTCGGGCGGTGCGGCCGGGGTGCTTCTCGGCGGTGTCCTCACCGAGTACCTCTCGTGGCGCTGGGTCCTCTTCGTGAACGTCCCGATCGCGGTCGCGGTGATCATCGCGGGCCCACGGCTGCTCACCGAGTTCCGCCGGGAGGGCAGCGGTCGGTCCTTCGACGTCACCGGCGCGTTCACGGTCACCGCCGGCCTCGCTCTCCTCGTCTACACCCTCGTCGACGCCGAGCAGGCGGGCTGGGCGTCGACGCAGACGATCGTCCTCGGTGCGGTGTCGGCCGCGCTGCTCGCGGCGTTCGTCGTCGTCGAGCGGCGGGCGCGCGAGCCGCTCGTCCCCTTCACGATCTTCCGGCTGCGGACCCTGCGGGGCGCGAACATCATCGGGCTGCTCGTCGGTGCGGGGCTCTTCTCGATGTTCTTCTTCATCTCGCTGTACCTCCAGCTCGTCCTCGGGATGGACGCGCTCGAGGCGGGGCTCGCCTATCTCCCGCTCGCCCTCACGATCATCGCCGCCGCGGGCATCGCCGCGCAGCTCGTGACGCGGATCGGGTTCAAGCCGACGCTCATCCTCGGCGCCCTGTTCGTCGCCGCCGGGCTCTTCTGGTTCTCACGCGTGTCGGCGGACGGCGCCTACGCGAGCGACGTGCTCGGACCGTCGCTGCTCGCCGCGGTCGGCCTCGGCTTCTCGTTCGTGCCCGTCACGATCGCCGCGGTCACGGGGACCGAGCCGTCCGAGGCCGGTCTCGCCTCCGGGCTCATCAACACGAGCCAGCAGATCGGCGGCGCGCTCGGCCTCGCGGTCCTGTCGACGATCGCGACCGCGCGGACGAACGACGTCTTCGCCGCCGGTGAGCAGGACCGCCTCGTCGCCCTCACCGAGGGCTTCCAGAGCGCGTTTCTCGTGGGCGCCGGGTTCGCGCTCCTCGCCGCGATCCTCGCCGCGGTGCTCCTCAGCTCGAAGGACAGCCGCGAGCAGGTCGAGGCGGCCAAGCGCGGCGAGCCGCTCCCGGCGGCGGCAGCCGCCTGAGCCGCCGGCACCCCCGGCACCCCCGGTCGGCGAAGCGCGGCCCGCGCGTGGACCGAGCGCCACCCCAGGTCACGTTCGCTGGAACTGGTCCGGCGAACGTCACCTGAGGGCGGGCGTCGCGGTGCCGCGGCGCCCGCCCGGGCCGGCGACCTAGAGCTCCTTGAGCTCCTCGGTGACGGACTGCACGCTGCTCTTGGCGTCGCCGAAGAGCATGCTCGTCTTCGGGTTGAAGAAGAGCGGGTTGTCGATGCCCGCGTAGCCCGAGCTCATCGAGCGCTTGAGCACGATGATGGACTGCGACTCGTCGACGTTGAGGATCGGCATCCCGTAGATCGGGCTGTCGGACTTGTTACGCGCGTCGGGGTTGGTGACGTCGTTGGCCCCGATGACCAGCGACACATCGGTACGGCTGAACTCGCCGTTGATGTCGTCCATCTCCTTGAGCTGGTCGTACGGCACATCGGCCTCGGCGAGCAGCACGTTCATGTGCCCCGGCATGCGACCGGCGACCGGGTGGATCGCGTACTTCACCTCGACGCCCTTGCTCTCGAGGATCTTCGCCATCTCGCGCACCGCGTGCTGGGCCTGCGCGACCGCCATCCCGTACCCGGGGACGACGACGACCTGACGGGCGTAGGCCATCTGGATCGCGGCGTCCGAGGCGCTCGTGGAGCGCACGGTCCCGCCGGTCTCGCCGCCCGGGCCGGCCTCTCCGCTGCCGCCGTCACCGCCGAAGCCGCCGATGATCACGCTCGTGATCGTGCGGTTCATCGCGATCGCCATCTGCTGCGTGAGGATCGTGCCCGACGCACCGACGATCATGCCCGCCACGATCAGCGCCTGGTTGTCGAGCGCGACACCCGCCGCAGCGGCGGCCAGACCGGTGAACGCGTTGAGCAGCGAGATGACGACCGGCATGTCCGCCCCGCCGATCGGCAGCACGAGCAGCAGCCCGAAGACCGCCGCGCTGATGAGCAGCGCGACGATGAAGATCTCGTCCTGCGGCTCGGCGACGATCGCCACCGCCGCGGCGAGCGCGATCCCGAGCAGCAGCGCCTGCACCGGCAGCTGCAGCGCACCGAGCGTGCGCGGCCGGCCGTCGATGAGCTCCTGCAGCTTGGCGAACGCGACGTTGGACCCCCAGAAGGAGATCGAGCCGACGATCGCGCTGAACATGCTGAAGATCGCGATGTAGGTCGGGGCGTTCGCGAACCCGTCGAGCTCGCGGAACTCCGCCCACGCGATGAGAGCGACCGCGCCGCCGCCGACCCCGTTGAACAGGGCGACCATCTGCGGCATCGCGGTCATCTTCACCTGACGCGCCGCCGGGACACCCACGGCGGTGCCGATCACGAGACCCGCGACGATCAGCAGCGTGTTGTTGAACGGATCGACGAGCAGCGTCGCGATCACCGCGAGCACCATGCCCGCCGCCGCGATCCGGTTGCCGCGCACCGCCGTCTTCGGCCCCGTCAGGCCCGAGAGCCCGTAGATGAACAGGCTGAAGCTGATGATGTAGAGGACCGCCTTGAAGTCCGCGTCGGTGAGCAGCGACGCGACCGGCGTGGTGAGCTCGAGCATCACGCCTCACCCTCCTTCTTGGGGGCGGGCTTGTCCTTGAACATCTCGAGCATCCGGTCGGTCACGACGAAGCCGCCGACGACGTTGATCGCCCCGAACAGCAGCGCCACGAACAGGATCACCTGCGTGCCGGTGCCGAGGTCGGAGCCCTCCGCGAGGAGGACGAGACCGCCGAGCACGACGATCCCGTGGATCGCGTTCGTCCCCGACATCAACGGCGTGTGCAGCGTGTTGGGGACCTTCGAGATCACCGCGTAGCCGACGAACGCGGCGAGCACGAGGATCGACAGGTTGGTGACGAGGTTCCCCGCCTCCTCCCCGCTCCCCGTGACGGCGAGCATGGTCACGAGATCGGGCATCACGCACCCCCTCCTTCAACGGTCTTCTTGGCGGCGGCGTGGACGATCTCGCCGTCGCGCGTGATGCACGCGCCGGCGATGATCTCGTCCTCGAAGTCGAGCGAGAGGTTGCCCTCCTCGTCGATGAACAGCTCGAGCAGCGCCTGGATGTTGCGCGCGTAGAGCTGTGATGCGTGCTGGGGCATCTCGGCCGCGAGGTTGAGCGGCGAGACGATCGTCACGTCGTGCTTGACGACCGTCTGTCCGGGCTCGGTCAGCTCGCAGTTTCCACCCGTCTCCCCCGCGAGGTCGACGATGACGCTGCCGGGACGCATGCCCTGCACCGCCTCCGCGGTGACGAGCCGCGGCGCGGGACGCCCCGGGACGAGCGCGGTGGTGATGACGACGTCGAAGTCCTTCGTCGCGTCGGTGAGCGCCTGCTGCTGCTGGGCGCGCTCCTCCTCGGTGAGCTCCCGCGCGTACCCGCCCTCACCCGCGGCGGAGATGCCGAGGTCGAGCCAGTTCGCGCCGAGCGACTCGACCTGCTCGGCCGTCTCGGGCCGCACGTCGTAGCCGGTCGTCTTCGCCCCGAGGCGACGCGCGGTCGCGAGCGCCTGCAGCCCCGCGACCCCGATCCCGAGCACGAGCACCTTCGCCGGCGGGATCGTGCCCGCCGCGGTCATGAGCATCGGGTAGAAGCGGCCCATCTCCGTCGCGCCGAGCAGCGCGGCCTTGTAGCCCGCCACGTTGGACTGCGAGGACAGCGCGTCCATCGCCTGCGCCCTCGAGATCCGCGGGATCGCCTCCATCGCGAACGCCGTGGCCCGCGCATCCCGCAGCGCGCCGATCGTCTCCCCGGCCGTGAGCGGCGCGAGGAACCCGACGAGCACGGAGCCGTCGCCGAGCTGGCCGACCTCCTGCGCCGTCGGGGGCGCCACCTTCACGACGACGTCCGCGCCCCACACCTGCGAGGGGTCGGACGTGACCTCGGCACCGGCCTCGACGTAGAGCTCGTCCGGGATGAGCGCTGCCGCGCCCGCGCCGGACTGCACCACGACCTCGAGACCCTTGCCGGTGAGCTTCTTGACCACCTCCGGGACGAGCGCGACACGGCGCTCTCCCGAAGCGGTCTCCTGTGGAACACCGAGCCGCATAGGGGGCGGCACGCTATCCGATCAGCGCCCGGATCGGACGCCCGCTGCACCCCCCGAAGGAGGGACGCGATCTCCCACCCGGGCGAAGCCGGGCGAGCCGCGTGCCGCGGACATCCTGTCCGATCAACACGACCGCCGACGCCCGGCGGCGCCCAGTGCGATGCGTCGCGTTTCTCACTTGCTCCCGTCCTCGGTGGGAAGGGCGTCCTGCGGACCGCGGACACCGCGGTCGATCGGGCCCCCGCCAACGCGTGTCCGAGACGACGTCCGTCCAACGGCGAATCCCGCGGTCGGACGGACGCCGTCCCCTGCCTGCCCGCGACGACGTCCGCTCGGCGGTCGATACCGCGGTCGGACGGACGCCGTCCCCTGCGATCGGGCTCATCGCCGGATCGGCAGCGGCTTGCCGGCGAGCGCGGCGACCGCCTGGGCGGTCACCCAGACCGGCGTCTGGCGGCTCGTGCGGGAGTAGCGCACGCTGCCGTCGGAGGCGACGAGCGAGCGCAGGTAGGCGGTCGGGGTCCGGGATCCGCGCCGCTTGAGGCGCGAGATGTCGCGACGCACGGCCCGCAGCGCCTGGATCGCGAACGCCGTCGACTGGGCGTTGGAGCGCGTGGACGACGACCCGCCGCCGAACCCCCCGTCGGACCGCTGGCGACGGACGAGGTAGCGCACCGCGCGCGGCACGACCCCCTTCGTCCGGCTGCGCCCGGCTGCGACGAGCGCCTGGATCGCGGCGGCGGTGTCGTCCACCCCGCTCGAGGAGCCCCTGCGGCTGAAGCTGAAGCCACCGTCGCGGTTCTGCTGCCTGGCGATCCACGACGCGGCCCGGCGCACGGTCGTGTCGCGGGAGGAACGCCCGGCCGCGCGCATCGCGAGGATCCCGAACGACGTGAGGTTGACGAGGCCGTCGAACGAACCGTTCGAGTCACGGCGGCGCACGAGCTCCTTGAGGAGGTCGCGGCCCCTGATGCTGCGCACGCCGACGCCGGCCGCGCGCAGCGCGAGGATCGTCCGCTCGAGGTCACCGGTCGACCGGATGCGCGAGAGCCCGGACCGCAGATACGCGGTCGCGCTGCGGCCGCCGGACCGCTTCACTCGGGTCGGTCGCTCGCCCGCCGCGGCGAGACCCATGACGACCCAGCCGGAGTAGAGCGCCTCGGAGCGCTCGCCGGCCGCGGCCCCGAAACCGCCGTCGGAGTTCTGCGCCCGCTCGAGATAGCGGACGGTCGCCGCGGGGACCGCGCTCGCGGTCGCGGAGGGCCCGGCCGCCTGGGCCACGCCGGGCGCGGTGGTGCCCGACACGGCGAGCGCCCCGGCGGCGAGCACGGCGACCGCGAGCAGCGACGCGAGCGCGCCGCCCGCCGGGCGCACCGCGGCCCCGACCGCGGACGCGACCGGCAGCGGCGCCCACGTGACGTCGAAGCGCGCGCGGTAACGCCGGAGCGTGCGCACGAGCAGCGGGCCGAACGCGAGGCAGAACACGACGTTGCCGACGGCGTGCGCGACGTTGAACCACAGCGAGCTCGCAGCGAGCGCGACGTACTGCGCGAGCGTGTGCGAGCCGGAGAACGTCACCCAGGTGCTGAAGTCGAGGATGACCCCGTACCCGAGGCCGGCGACGCAGCACGCCGCCGCGAGCGACCAGCGCGACAGGTCGCGGCCGAAGGTGACCGCGAGGAACGCCCCGAAGACCCCGCACAGGCCCCAGGCGCCCATCTGCCATGGCGTCCACGGGCCGTGCCCGAGGACGATGTTCGACGCGAGGGCCGAGACGGCGCCGACCGCGAAGCCGGGGGCTCCGCCGAGCACGTAGCCGGCGATGAGCACGATGTCGGTGGTGGGCTTGACGTTCGGCAGGGGCACGAACGCGAGACGCCCGAGCGCGGCGAGCGCGGCGAGCGTCGCGACGAGCGCGAGGACCTTCGACGTGGGGTGGGACCGCTCGTACCAGGTGAACCCCGCGAGGAGCGCGAGGCCGAGGACCAGGAACGAGGCGAGCTGCCAGCTCATGGGGACACCTCAGGGTGGGGGTCGGGGTGGTGGGCGACGGAGCGACGGGCGCCGAGCAGCGCCGCACCCTCGTCGGGAAGGAGGGCGCCGCCGTCGCCGCCGAGGATGCGCGCGGTCTCGGTGGCGAAGTACCAGCCGCCGGCGAGGACCTCGCGGACCCCGGCGTCGGCGATCGGACGGCCGTCGGCGATGAGGACGACGCGGTCGCCGAACGCGGCCGCGAACTCGGCGTCGTGGGTCGCGACGACGACGGCGGTCCCGGCGTCGGCGATGAAGGAGAGACGCTCGACGAGCGCGGCCTTGTGCGTGCGGTCCATCCCGCGGGTCGGCTCGTCGAGGAGGAGGACGGGAGGCGGCGGTCCGTCCCCGAGGACCACCGCGAGCGCGAGGCGCTGGCGCTGACCGCCGGAGAGGTCTCGCGGGTGACGATCGAGCACGTCGTCGAGGCCGACCGCGGCGAGCGCCGCGGCGGGAGCCTCGTCCCCGACCCGCTCGTGGAGCGCGTAGTCCCCCGGGTGCTGGACGAGGAGGCCGACGCGTCCGGCGGTGCGGACGGAGCCGCGGGTCGGCTTCTGCAGGCCCGCCGCGTGCCGCAGGAGCGTGGACTTGCCCGCTCCGTTGCGGCCCATCATCGCAACGCGCTCGCCGGGGGCCAGCTCGAGGTCGACGGCACGGAGGATCGCGCGCCCGCCCGGGAGCTCGTGCCACAGGTCGCGGATCTCGAGGGCGGGCTCCGCGCGACGCTCCGCCCGGCGGGCTC
>JBFIDS010000106.1:0-9234 GCA_041603715.1 Paraconexibacter sp.
CTACACGGCGGGTCAGCGGCGCGGCATCGATCTCCTCGCCGTCCCGGGAGCCCCGGTCCGCGCCGCCTGCGGCGGGCGCGTCCGGTTCGCCGGGCCCGTTCCGCAACGGGGCCGCGTCGTCTCCGTGCGCTGCTCGCGCGGGCCGTGGGTCGCGACCCATGGAGGCCTGGCGGGGACGCGTCCACGCGCCGGCACGTCCCTTCGTCGCGGTGCGGTCATCGGCACCGCGGGCCCCGCCGGGACCGTGCGCCTCGGCGCGCGCCGCGACGGCGATCGCCACGGCTACGTCGACCCGCGGACGCTGATCGGCGCTCCGCGCGCGACCCTCCCGCCGCTCGGCCGGGCTCCACGGCGCGCGCCGCCCGCGGGGCGTCGTCGTGGCCCGCGGCCGCCGGGCCTCCCGGTGTCTCCCCGGGCACCCGTGGATCTTGCCTCGCGCACGCCGGCCGCGGCCGCACCCGCCGGGACGCCCGCTGTCGCGTGGATCGCCCTGGCCCTCGTCGTCGCCGCGGTCCCGCTCGGCGTTCGCGGTCGACGCCGGCACGCCGGCCGGACGGCGGTCGGCGCGGGAGCGGCCACGGCCGGGCCGGGAGCCCCCTCCCGGTAGCCTCGCGGGGCGATGGGCTCCTTCTACGTCACGACCCCGATCTACTACGTCAACGCCGCGCCGCACCTTGGTCACGCGTACACGACGATCGCCGCGGACGTGATGGCCCGCCACCGCCGCCAGCGCGGGGACGACGTCTTCTTCCTCACGGGGACGGACGAGCACGGTGAGCCCGTCGCGCTCGCCGCCGAGCGTCTCGGCACCACACCGCAGGAGCTCGCCGACCGCAACGCGGAGCGCTTCAAGGCGCTGATGCCGCGCCTCGAGGCGACGAACGACTTCTTCATCCGCACCTCGGACGCCGAGCACGCGAAGGTCGTGCAGGAGGTCCTCACCCGCGTCAAGGACAACGGTCACGTCTACAAGGGCCACTACGAGGGCTGGTACTGCCCGCGGTGCGCGGACTTCAAGTCCGAGAACGAGATCGAGGACGGCAACCGCTGCCCCGTGCACCACATCGAGCTCACGCGCGAGAGCGAGGAGAACTGGTTCTTCGCGCTGTCGGCCTTCCAGGAGCGCCTCGAGCAGCTCTACGCCGACCAGCCCGAGTTCGTCGCCCCCCGCCACCGCTACAACGAGGCCCTGAGCTTCATCAAGGGCGGCCTCCAGGACGTCAGCCTGAGCCGAGCCTCGCTCACCTGGGGGGTGACGGTGCCGTGGGACCCCGACCACGTGTTCTACGTCTGGTTCGACGCGCTCCTCAACTACTACACGGCGCTCAGCTACGCGAAGCCCGGAGAGGACCTCACCGACCGCTTCTGGCCCGCCGACCTCCACGTCATCGGCAAGGACATCCTCAAGTTCCACGCGGTCTTCTGGCCGGCGCTGCTCATGGCCGCCGACCTGCCGCTGCCCAAGC
This sequence comes from Paraconexibacter sp., assembly GCA_041603715.1. Lineage (GTDB taxonomy): Bacteria > Actinomycetota > Thermoleophilia > Solirubrobacterales > Solirubrobacteraceae > Paraconexibacter. The sequence continues at coordinate 1,467 of JBFIDS010000106.1, forward strand.
GCCTGTATGTGCACGGGTACCTCCTCATGGACGGCGAGAAGATGAGCAAGTCGCTCGGCAACGTCCTCGACCCGTTCGTCGTCATGGACCGCTTCGGGACCGACGCTCTGCGCCACTACGTGCTGCGCGACGTGAGCTTCGGTCAGGACGGCTCCGTGTCGACCGAGGCCTTCGAGCAGCGTTACGAATCGGAGCTCGCCAACGGCCTGGGCAACCTCGCGAGCCGCTCGATCGCGATGGTCCGCAAGTACCGCGACGGCGCGGTGCCGGCGGTCGAGCCCGCGCTCGCCGAGGAGTTCGACGGTCTCGCCGACGAGGTCGCCGCGCACATCGACCGCGCTGACCTCACCCCGGCGCTCGAGCTCGTGTGGCAGCGCGTGCGGCGGCTGAACCGCTACGTCGAGGAGTCCGCGCCGTGGACGCTCGCGAAGGACCCCGAGCGGGCGGACGAGCTCGACGTCGTCCTCGCGACGCTGATCGAGGGCCTGCGCGTCGTCGCGGTCCTGCTCGCCCCGGTCCTGCCCGCGACGGTCGAGAAGCTCCTCGGGGCTCTCGGGACGCCGAGCATCGACTACTCCGGCGCGCGGCTCACGGCCGGCGTCGTGCGTCAGGTCGAGGCTCTCGCCCCGCTGTTCCCGAAGGACCTCCCGGCGCCCGCGTGATCGACTCGCACACCCATCTCGACTCGTGCGAGCCGCCGAACGCCGAGCTCGTCGCCCAGGCCCGTGCGGTCGGTGTCGAGCGCATGCTCACGGTCGGCATGGACGAGGAGAGCAATCGCTCCGCGCTCGCCGCCGCCGAGGAGTTCGACGAGGTCTGGGCCGCCGTCGGCCGCCACCCGAATGCCGCCGCCGGATTCGACGACGCCGCGCTCGCGGACCTCGCGCAGCTCGCGTCGCACCCGCGCTGCGCGGCGATCGGCGAGACCGGGCTCGACTTCTTCCGCGACCGCGCACCCCGCGCCGACCAGGAACGCGCGTTCCGCGCGCAGATCGACCTGGCCCGCGAGCTCCGCAAGCCACTCGTCATCCACACGCGCGCCGCCGAGGACGACACGATCACGACGCTCGCCGCGCACGCCGACGGGGTCACGGTCCTCCTGCACTGCTTCTCGATGCCCGACCGCGTGGACGAGTGCGCGGAGCGCGGATGGTGGTTCTCGTTCGCGGGCAACGTGACCTACCCGAAGGCGCAGGATCTCGCCGCCGCGGCGGAGCGCGTCCCCGAGGACCGCCTGCTCGTCGAGACCGACGCCCCGTACCTCTCGCCCCAGGTGGTGCGCAAGGAGCGCAACCAGCCTGCCCACGTCGTGCACACGGCGCGCTTCGTCGCGGAGCGCCGTGGCCTGTCGCCCGAGGCGTTCGACGCGCTCGTCGGGCGGAACGCCGCGACCCTGTTCGGCTGGTGACAGAGCCGGTCCAGCCGACGTTGCGCCGCCTGCGGGCCTTCGACGTCCGCCCGCGCCGCGACCTCGGCCAGAACTTCCTCATCGATTCGAACATCCTCGGCGTCATCTCCCGAGCTGCGGAGCTCACCGCCGACGACGTCTGCCTCGAGATCGGCGGCGGCCTCGGGGTGCTGAGCGAGCACCTCGCGCCGCTGTGCGCCCACACCCACGTCGTCGAGCTGGACCGGACGCTCGAGCCGCCGCTGCGCGATGCGCTCGCTCCGTTCGGCACGCGGACCACGCTTCATCTCGCCGACGCGATGTCGCTCGATCTCGGCGCCCTGGACCCCGCGCCGACGAAGGTCGTCGCCAATCTCCCGTACGGGATCGCCGCGGGTGCGATCCTTCGCACCGTGGAGGAGCTCGGGGGCGTGACCCGGTGGGTCGCGATGGTGCAGAAGGAGGTGGGCGAGCGGTTCGCGGCGCGCGAGGGGACCCCGGCCTACGGGGTGCCGAGCGTGCTCGCGCAGCTCGCCTGCGACGTCCGCGTCCACCGCGCGGTCGCCCGCACCGTCTTCCACCCCGTGCCCAACGTCGACAGCGTGCTCGTGGTCCTCGAGCGCACGGGCCCCGCGCCGGACCCGGGGCTGCGCACCCTCGTGCGGCGCGCGTTCGCCCATCGCCGCAAGGCGCTCGCGAAGTCGGTCGTCATGGCCGGCGGGCTCCCGGGCGGCGACGGCGCGTCCGGACCCGAGCTGCGCGATCGCGTGCGGGCGGCCGTGGTCGCGCTCGGCCACCCGGCCGACGTGCGGGCGGAGCGGCTCGCCCCGTCGGACTTCCGCGCGTTGTGGGAGGCGGTCCGGTGAGCGGCGCGATGACGACGACGGCGCCCGCGAAGATCAACGTCGCGCTCCTCCTGGGACCGATCCGGGAGTCCGACGGACGTCACGAGCTCGGCACCGTCTTCCAGGCGCTCGACCTCTGCGACGACGTCACCCTGCGGACCCGGTCCGGCTCCGCGACGCGGGACGAGGTGACGTGCGTCCCCGCGGTCCCCGGGCCGGCGGAGGACAACCTCGCGCTGCGGGCGCTCGCCGCGTTCCGTGCCCGGACGGGGTGGGACGGACCGCCCGTCTCGCTCCACATCGTCAAGCGCATCCCGCTCGCGGGCGGAATGGCGGGCGGGTCCTCCGACGCGGCCGCGGCGCTGCGGCTCGTCAGCGCCCACAGCGGGCTCGATCTGGACGCCGACGCCCTGCGGGCGATCGCGACCCCGCTCGGCGCCGACGTCCCCGCCCTCGTACAGCCGGGCCGCTGGCTCGGGACCGGCGCCGGCGAGGTCCTCGAGCCGCTCCCCGCGCCCGAGGACTCCTACGGGGTCGTCGTCGTCACGAGCGACGACGGGCTCCCGACCCCCGCGGTGTTCCGTGAGGCCGACCGCCTCGGGCTGCCCCGCGACGCCGCCGGCCTCGCCGCCGGGCTCGCGGAGCTGCGCGAGCAGGCCCCCGACCTCCCCCCGTCGCTGTGCGTCAACGAGCTCGAGCCGGCCGCGCTGTCCCTGCGCCCGGCGCTGCGCGACCGCCTCGCCGTCCTGCGCGCGGCGGGGGCGACCGTCGCGGTCGTGAGCGGGAGCGGCCCGACGTGCATCGGCCTGTTCGACACGGTCGCCGCCGCGCGGGCCGCGGCGCCCGGCATCGAGGAGCGGTTCCCCGGACACGTCCGCGTCTGCGTCCCGTCGGGCGAGGGGGCGCAGGTCGGATGACCGCCGGGGCCGGCACGCTCGCCCCGCTCGCGGCGACGAAGCCGAGCTTCTTCTTCGCGGCCGCGTGCGTGATGGGCCTCCTCTGGTGGCGGCGCCGCCACCTCGAGCCGCCGCTGCTGATCGGGCTCGTCATCCTCGCCGTGGGTCTCGTCGTCTACGGGTCCGGCGTCATCGACCCGCCCGACCTCGAGAAGACGCTCGAGGACCTCGGCGAGACGCTCGGCGAGTGGACCTACCTCCTCGTCGGCGTGCTCGCGTTCCTCGAGACGGGGGCGTTCGTCGGGCTCCTCGCCCCCGGGGAGACGGCGATCATGGTGGGCGGGCTCGTCGCGGGCCAGGGCCGCATCGAGCTCATCACGTTGATCGCGATCGTGTGGACGGCGGCGGTCGCGGGCGACGTCACGAGCTTCTTCATCGGCCGCCGCCTCGGGCGCGGCTTCCTCGTCAAGCACGGTCCGCGGTTCCAGATCACGGAGGCGCGGCTGCTCCAGGTCGAGGCGTTCTTCGAGCGCCACGGCGGCAAGGCGATCCTCATCGGCCGCTTCGTCGGGATCATCCGCGCGATCGCGCCGTTCCTCGCGGGCTCCTCGGGGATGAGCTTCCGCAGGTTCTTCCCCTACGACGTCATCGGGGCGGGGATCTGGGGCACGACGTTCTGCGTTCTCGGGTACGTCTTCTGGAGATCCTTCGGTCAGCTCGTCGATGCCGCCAAGCAGGGGGCGTTCGCGCTCGGCACGATCATCACCGTCGTCGTGGCGAGCGTCATCGCGTACCGCTGGCTCAAGGTGGAGGAGAACCGCGACCAGCTCCGGGCCTGGCTCCACACCCAGGAGGAGAAGCGCGCGCTGCGGCCGTTCGTGCGCCTGGCCCGACGGGTGTGGCATCGCGTCCGCGGCCCGCTGCGGTTCGCGTGGGACCGGCTGACCCCCGGAGGCCTCGGGCTCGAGATGACGACGCTCATTGCGATCGCGGCGGTGGGTGCCTTCGCGCTCATCGGCGGGCTCATCAACCTTCGCGACTCGGCGTTCGCCGCGGGGGACCTCCGCGGCCTCGAGATCGCCGACGACCTCCGGCGCGGCTGGCTCGACGACGTGGCCCGGACCGCCACCGATCTCGGGTCCCTGCCCGTGGCCGGTGGCGTGCTGCTCCTCGTCGCCCTCGTCCTGCTCGTGCGCCGTCCGCGGCTCGACGGCGTCGTCCTGCTCGCGGGAATGGGGCTCACGATGCTCGTCGTGAACGTCGTGCAGGACGAGAAGGCGCGCCCGCGGCCCCTCGGCGGGCTCGTCGAGGACGAGGGCTTCTCGTTCCCGAGTGCGCACGCCGCCTACGCGTTCGCGTGGGTCGCCGTCGCGGTCGCGGTGTCCCGCGCGCTCCCCGGTTTCGTCTCCCGCGCGATCCTCGTCAGCGTCGCGATCGTCGTCGCCGCCGGCGTCACGCTCTCACGGGTCTACCTCCGCGTGAACTACCTCACCGACGTGCTCGCGGGCGCCGGAGCCGCCGCGCTCTGCTTCGCGGTCGCGGCCATGACGGGCCTCGTCGTCAGCTTCCTGCGCGATAATGGACGACGGTCGCCGGCTTCCGAGCCGCCCGTCGCCGATCCCGTCTCGTGAGCAACCAGACCCTCACCTACCTCGTCGCCGCCGTGTGCGGCACCGTTGCGCTCAGCGCCTACATCGGCCTGATCGTCATGCCCGCGTGGGCGGCGTACTCGCGTTGGTGGGAGCGTGCCGCCGCGACGTTCCTCACGCTCTACGTCCTCGCGGCGTTCGTCGTCGTGGGGGTCGGCGGCGGCGCGGCGGTCGTCTATTTCTGGGACCGGATCGCGGGCTGAACGACCCGGTCATGTCGACACCGCCCGACACCGACGCGGCCGGGCTCGACCTCTCGGCGCTCGACGCGGTCACCGACGCGGTCGAATCGGGCGCCGGGCTGCCGGAGATCGTCCGCGCCGCCTCCCGGGCGCTCGGCGCGAGCCTCGTCCTCGCCGATCGCAGCGGCGCGACGGTGGCCGTCGCCGCGCGCTCGACCGCCGACGACCGCGCCCTCCAGACCGAGGGGGCCGGGGTCGAGGTCGTCGAGCTGCGGGTCGCGGACCTGCCGGTCGGGACCCTGAGGGTCCGCACGCGCGGCGAGCCGGACCCGATGCTCCCCGCCGTGATGCGGCTCGTCACGACGCTCATCGCCGGGGAGGTCGGCCGGATCGGTGCGCCCGAACGCGCTTCCGAGGAGGCGGCGAGCACCTTCCTCGGCGCCGTCCTCGACCGGACCCTGCGCGATCCGGCGGAGATCCTCGAGCACGCCGAGGCGCTCGGCATCGATCCCCGCGAGGGCTCCGCCGTCATCGTTGCCCGCAGCCACCCGAAGGTGACGACCGACGACGGGTGGCGCCAGCGGCTGCTCGCGATCGCGCTCCGCGGCTCCCGCGCGGTCGTGCCGACCGTCGTCGCCGCGCTGAGCGCCCCCGCCGCGGGCCGAGCCGCCGGCGAGGTCGTCGTGCTCCTCGCGGGAGTCGACGACGAAGCCGCGTCCCGGGCGGCGGACGGGGTCCTGCGCGAGCTGTCGGCCTCGCTCCAGGGCCACACGTTCGCGGTCGGGCGCAGCCGCGTGACGACCGAGCCCGGCGAGCTGCACCGGGCCGGGAGCGAGGCGCTCCTCGCCGCGAACGTCGCGGAGGGCGCCGAGGACCCGCTGCTCGCCTTCGAGGAGACGGGCGCCTACCGCCTGCTCCTCAGTGCGATGAGCGAGGACCCCGCGGAGCTGCAGCGCTTCTACAGCGAGACGGTCGAGCCGCTCGTCGCCTACGACGACCAGTACGAGACGGACCTCGTGCAGACCGTGGAGGCGTTCCTCGACGCGGACGGCAACGTCGCCGGGACCGCGCAGCGCCTCTTCACCCACCGTCACACCATCCGCTACCGGCTCGAGCGGGTGCGGGACCTGTCCGGGCTCGACGTCTCGTCGACTGACGGGCGCGAGAAGCTCTCCCTCGGGCTCAAGGCGATGCGCGTGCTCGGCATCGCCCACCGCCCGCAGCCCGCGGCGGAGGCCGAGGGCGCACCCGCGCGCCGCGACCGCCGGCGCGGCGGAGGCTGAACCCCGGCGGCACGTAGGATCTCGGCCCATGCGAATCGGGATCATCACGGGCTCCGGGACCTACTCCCTGCCGGACTTCGACCCGGCGGGCGCGACCGACGTCGCGACGCCGTTCGGCCCGGCGCGCGTGTCGACGGGGGCGCTCGGCGACGTCGAGGTCCTCCACGTCTCGCGCCACGGGGACGGGCACGCCCGCCTGTCGAGCGGCGTGACGCACCAGGCGAACATCACGGCGCTCCGCGAGCTCGGAGCCGACGCGATCCTCGCGGTGACGGTCTGCGGCGCCTGCGACCCGACGATCGAGCTGGGCTCCCTCGTCGTGTTCGACGACCTCCACTTCCTCGCGAACCGACTGCCGGACGGCTCGCTGTGCACGCTCCACACGGAGCCGGGCGCACCGGGTCGCGGCCACTGGATCTTCGACGGGCCGTTCTCTCCGCCGCTGCGCGAGGCCCTGCTCGCGGGAGCGCGCGAGGTGGGCCACCCGGTCCGCGACGGGGGCTGCTACGGCCACGTCGACGGCCCGCGCTTCAACACCCGCACCGAGATCCGCATGCTCGCCGCGGCCGGCGTGACGTGCGTCTCGCAGACCGCGGGGCCGGAGACGACCCTCGCGGGTGAGGCGAAGATCCCCTACGCCCTCCTCGGCTACGCGACGGACTACGCCAACGGCGTGCACGAGGAGGCCACGCCCGTGGAGGAGCTGATCCGCCTCGTCGGCGAGTCCACGGGCACGTTCGCCCGGACGCTCGCCGCCGCGATCCCGCGCGTCCCCGCGAGCGTCCCCGTCAACGGGACGCACTTCGAGTGGGACTGACGCCGGCGTTCCGCGCCGCGGACCGGAGGGTCGATGTCCGGTGAGCGCGACCGGGACATCCGCGGTCGCGGTCGTCGTGCTCCACGCTCTCGCCGCCCCGCGCGACGCGAGCCTGGAGGCCCTCCTCGGGCCCGGGCCCGCGGAGGGGCTGCGCGAGGAGCTCGTCATCCTCGCGCGACGGTGGGCGGCCGCCGTGGCCCCCGGCCGTGCCTACGAGGCGACGACCGTCGGCGCGGCCGGGGCGGCTCTCCACGGCCACGACGGCCCCGTGATCCTCGTCGCGCCCGACGTGCCGCGACTCGAGCCGGCCTTCGCCGAGGCGGCGCTCGCCGACCTCGCCGCCGGCGCCGTCGTGGCCGTGGCGCCGAGCAGCGACGGCACGCCGTTCCTCGTCGCCGTCGCCGATGCGGATCTCGACGAGGACCTCATCACGGTCTCGCCGTTCGAGCGCATCGGGCAGGACGAGCGGATGACGCGCCGGGGCGTCGGGCTCCTGCGAAGCGAGAGGCGCCTCGTGAGCGCGGCCGACGCCCTCGCGCTCGCCGCGGACCCGCTCGCCCCGGCGTCGCTGCGGCCGTTCCTCCCCCGTCCCTGACGGACGGCGCACTCGGGCGGGCTCCCGCCCCGGTCGGGACTCAACCTTCCGGCCCGTCGCGCCGATAAGGGCACCATCACCGCGCTGAGGCGCCGGTGGCCCGTTCCCTCCCCA
>JBFIDS010000107.1:0-9214 GCA_041603715.1 Paraconexibacter sp.
GCGCCGTCGCCGCCGTCCGGGTCGGGCCCCGGGTCCACCTCCGCGAGGTCGATCCCGCCCGGGGGCACTCCGTCCTCACCGAGCGGGAGGGCGCCCTGGAGCGCGTCGTCGACGTCGGCGCTCTCGCCGTCGCCCACGACGAGCGCGACCGCGGAGACCTTGTCGTCCTCCTTCATGTTCATGACCCGCACGCCGGTGGCCGACCGGCCCTGCTGCGAGATCCCCTTCGCGGCGGTCCGCTGAACCATGTCGCCCTCGCTGATGAAGACGAGCTCCTGGTGCGGCCGTACGACGAGCGCGCCCGCGAGCCGGCCCTTCGCCTCGGTGAGCCCGATCGTCTTGACGCCCTTCGCACCGCGCGACGTCTTGCGGTACTGGTCGATCTTCGTCCGCTTGCCGTATCCGTTCTCGGTGACGACGAGCAGCTCCATCTCGTCGCGGGCGATGTCCATGGCGATGACCTCGCCCTTCGGCCCGACGTCCATCCCGCGCACGCCGCTCGTGTCGCGGCCCATCGCGCGGGCGTCGCTCTCGGAGAACCGGACGGTGAGCCCGGCCCGCGAGATCATGATGATCTCGTCCTCGGCGTCGACGCGGCGGACGGAGACGAGCTCGTCGTCGTCGCGGATGTTGATCGCGATGATGCCGTCGGCCTTGATCGGCGTGTTGTAGGCGAGGAACTCGGTCTTCTTCACCGTCCCTCCGCGCGTCGCGAACACGAGGAACTGCGACTCCTTGAAGTCGCGGGTCGAGAGGACCGACTGGATCCGCTCCCCCTCGCGCAGCGGGAGGATGTTGACGAGCGCACGCCCCTTCGCCGTGCGCTGCGCCTCCGGCAGCTCGTAGACCTTCGACCGGTAGACCTTGCCGCGGTTCGAGAAGAACAGGAGATAGTCGTGGGACGAGCACACGAAGAGGTGCTCGATGAAGTCTCCGTCCTTGAGGTCCATCCCGGTCACGCCGCGTCCGCCGCGACCCTGCTGCCGGTAGGTCGCGAGCGGGAGCGACTTGATGTAGCCCGTCTTCGTGATCGTGATGACCATCTGCTGGTCGGCGATCAGGTCCTCGATGTCGATCTCGTCCTCGCTCGGCGCGATCTGCGTGCGACGCTCGTCGCCGAACCGCTCGACGATCTCGTTCAGCTCGTCCTTGATGAGGTCGAGCACCTGCTGCTCGTCGCCGAGCAGCTCGCGGAGCTCGCGGATGCGCTCCGTGACGTCCGCGTGCTCCTGCTTGATCGCGTCGGACTCCAGCGCCGTGAGCTGCGAGAGCCGGAGGTCGAGGATCGCCGTCGCCTGGATGACCGTGAGGCCGAAGCGCTCGACGAGCTGCTCGCGCGCCTCGTCGCGGTTGCGCGACTTGCGGATGAGGTCGATGACGGCGTCGAGGTTGTCGAGCGCGATGAGGAGGCCCTCGAGGACGTGCGCCCGCGCCTCCTTCTGCGCGAGCTCGAACTTCGCACGCCGGACGATCACCTCCTGCTGGTGTGCGACGTAGGCCTTGATGACCTGCTGCAGCGACAGCGTCTTCGGGACCCCGTCGACGAGCGCGACCGTGTTCACGCCGAACGTCGCCTGCATCGAGGTGTGCTTGTAGAGCTTGTTGAGCGCGACCTTCGGGATCACGTCGCGCTTGAGCTCGATGACGAGCCGCATGCCACGGCGATCGGACTCGTCGCGGATGTCGGAGATCTCGGGGATCTTCTTGTCGTGGACGAGGTCGGCGATCTTCTGGATCAGGCCGCCCTCGCCGCCCTTCTTCACCATGTAGGGCAGCTCGGTGACGATGAGCGCCTCCTTGCCGCGCCCGATGTCCTCCGTGCCGACCTTCGCCCGAACGCGGACGCGGCCGCGGCCCGTCTCGTAGGCGTCGCGGATCCCCTGGACGCCCATGATGATCCCGCCGGTCGGGAAGTCCGGGCCCTTCACGTGCTCCATCAGGCCGTCGACGGAGATGTCCGGGTCGTCGATGAGGGCGATCGTCGCCGCCGCGACCTCGCGGAGGTTGTGCGGCGGGATGTTCGTCGCCATGCCGACGGCGATGCCCGACGACCCGTTGACGAGGAGGTTCGGGTAGCGCGCCGGCAGGACGGTTGGCTCCTGCTTGCGCCCGTCGTAGTTGGGCACGAAGTCGACCGTGTCCATGTCGATGTCGCGGAGCATCTCCATGGCGAGCCGCGTGAGCCGGCACTCCGTGTACCGCATCGCGGCCGCGGGGTCGTCGTCGATCGAGCCGAAGTTGCCCTGGCCGTCGACGAGCGGGTAGCGCATCGAGAAGTCCTGCGCGAGACGGACGAGCGCGTCGTAGATCGCGGAGTCGCCGTGCGGGTGGTAGTTGCCCATCACCTCGCCGACGACGCGGGCGCACTTCGTGTAGCCCCGGGTCGGGCCGATGCCGATCTCCGACATCCCGAAGAGGACGCGGCGGTGCACGGGCTTGAGGCCGTCGCGCGCGTCGGGCAGCGCGCGCCCGACGATCTCGCTCATCGCGTAGTCGAGGTACGCGCTCTTCATCTCCTCCTCGAGCGCACGCGGCTCGATGTTGCCCCCGTCGAGCACGTCAATCGCCATGCTACGTCACCTTCCGTCCCTCGTCGTTCTCGTGTGCGCGGACGCCGGTCCCCGGCGTGCCCGTCCGGGCGCCCCGCGGCGCCCCCTGCTCGGCCTCAGACATCGATCGTGGCGGCGAGGGCGTTCTCCTCGATGAACGCCTTGCGGTGCTCGACCGCGTCCCCCATGAGCTGGGAGAAGATGAGGTCGGCGGCGGCCGCGTCGTCGATCGTCACCTGCGCGAGCGTCCGGGTCGTCGGGTCCATCGTGGTCGTGCGCAGCTGCTCGGCGTTCATCTCCCCGAGGCCCTTGAAGCGGCTGAGCGAGACGCCGCGCTGAGCGACCCCGAGGACCGCCGAGCGGAGCGTCTCGAACGTCGTCGCCTCGTCACTGCGGTCCCCGAGCGTGATCGTGAACGTCGGGTTGCCGGCGAGCTCGACGAGCTGCGTGTGCACCTTGACGAAGCTGCGGTACTCGGGCGAGTCGAAGAGCGAGGCGCGGACCCGGTGGGTCTGGGCGAGCCCGGTCTTCTTCTCGATGCCCTTCACCGTGAGGAGGTCGCCGACCTCGTCGACGATCTCCACGGTCACCGCGTCGCTCGCCTCACCGTGGCCGCTGAACAGGTCGCGGGCCGCCGAGCTGTCGGCGATGTGGTGGGCGAGCACGCCGGCCTCCTCGAGGAAGCGCACCAGCGGCGCACCGTGGGCCGCGCGCAGCGTCGAGCCCCAGCCCTCGAACTGCTTGAGCAGGCGCGTGTAGCGCTGCCAGCGGGCCTCGGTCACCTTGAACGGCTGACCCGAGCGGTCGAGGATCGAGATCTTGTCGAACTTGTCGGAGAGCAGGACCTCCTCGAGCTCCGACTCCTTCTCGATGTAGCGATCGTTTGAGCCCTGCTTGATGCGATACAGCGGCGGCTTGGCGATGTAGACGAAGCCGGCCTCGATGAGCTCGGGCATCTCGCGGAACAGCAGGGTGAGGACGAGCGTGCGGATGTGGGCGCCGTCGACGTCGGCGTCGGTGTTGTGCGCGCAGAGCCCGCCCATGCCGACGACGAAGTTCTCGTCCGTCTCGACCGAGAAGTCGTAGACGCAGCCGTTCGACGCCTCGACCGGGGCGATCGACGTGATCGGGAGCGAGAGGAGGTCCCCGTCAAGACTGCGGAACTGGCGGTTGTCGTGGCGCTTGCCAGCCACCCTCCGGCGGGCCGCGGCCGCGTTGGCGTGGTCACGCCACACCGACTCGACAAGGCCGAGATCATCGCCGGCCGCAACCGTGACGGTGTGCACGGTGTGTCGGGTGACAACCGGCGCGCCGCGGATCTCGCGCACGACGCCGTCCGGTTCCCGACTCGACAGCGAGGAGACCACTCCGAACGAGGACAGCAGGTACATGAGCGCGCTCGCGAGGTCGCGGGAGACGGTCGTGAACGCGAGGGCCCCGCTGGTGCTCACCGTCCCGTCGCCGAGGAAGTAGCCGCGCAGGAACGCGAGACGCTCCCGTTCGCCGGCGCCCCAGACAACGTCGGGGACGCGCTTCGTTGACGCGTTGCCTCCGAAGCCGAACACCCGCTGCCAGAGGAGAGCGGCGGCCCGGTTCATCACCCGGACCTCACCGACGCGGTCGCCCGCCGGGATCACGGTCGGCTCCACCCCGAGGACTCGGGTGAGCGCCTCGGTGAGCCACGGGACGAACGGGGCGTGACGGGAACCGATGGCGAAGCGGATCCCGCCGCGGGGCGAGACGGACCCCTCGGCGACGAAGAACCCGAGCGCGAGCATGAGGTCCTCGTCGACGGCGATCGACAGAGGAATACCGCGGCTCCCGCGAGCCGATCCGATGGTGGCCTCACCGTCGGCGCGCAGGGCCTCGAGCGCCGCGTCGTCGAGGCGGTCGAGGCGGACGCGATCGGTCGTGGCGTTGCGCCCGGACGGTGTCGCCCCGGCGCGGTCCCAGCGCTCATCGAGTTGCGAGCGCTCGATCTCCGACCGGGAGAGGACGTCGTCGACGTCCACGCCGATGGCGTCCACGTACGCGCGGAGTCGCTCGACCGTCGGACGCGTGCGGCCCTGCTCCCAGTCGTGGTAGGTCCGCGCGGTCTTCACCCCGATCTGGCTGCAGAGCGACCGGCCGGACGCCCCCGCGGCGAGACGCTGGGCCCGCAACTCGGCACGGACACTCTCGGGCAGGCGCACACGGGCGCCGACGAGGTCGTCGCGCTCGGCGTGCTGCGCGAGCGTCGCCGCCCGCGACCACCGAGCAACGGCCGGACCGCGGACCCACAGCTGCTCACCGATGTCGGGGCCCTCCGCCGCGAGCAGCCCGAGCACGTCGACCACCGACGGACCCGACGCGGGCAGTCGGAGACGACGCGGAGCGACGATCCGGTCGCCGACAGCGAGATCCGCGCCGCGCGCGAGCTCGACGCGCCCGTCGCGCTCGACGAACACGCTGTGGCTCGCCGTGACGCGAGCGCTGCGACCGTAGGCCGTCCGCACCTCGAGAAGCGGCTCGGTGACCTCGTGGCGGATGACCGCCTTGATCGGCCGGAACCGCACGTCCTGCTCACCGATCCCGAAGCACATGACCTCGCCGAGGTGCTCGTGCGCGCGCTTCGTGTAGCCGTGTGGCCCGCTCGGCGGCGTCGAGACGAGCGCCGCATCGATGAACGAGCCGATCGTCGTCATCCGCACACCGGACGGCGTCCGGACGAACACGTGGTCCTCGCCGTCCACGCTCATCAGGATGATCTTGTGGTACCGAGCCGCGGTGATGTCGAACTCGTCGCGCACGCCGGTCCCGATCGCCGTGATGAGCGCCTGGACCTCGTTGTTCTGGAGGACCTTGTCGATGCGCGCCTTCTCGACGTTGAGGATCTTGCCGCGCAGCGGCAGGACGGCTTGCGTGTTGCGGTCCCGGCCCTGCTTGGCCGAGCCACCCGCGGAGTCACCCTCGACGACGAAGATCTCCGCGAGCGAGGGATCCCGGACGCTGCAGTCGGCGAGCTTGCCCGGGAGCTTGGAGTTCTCCAGCGCGCTCTTGCGTCGCGTGAGGTCCCGCGCCTTGCGGGCCGCCGAGCGGGCCTGGGCGGCCTGGACGGCCTTGCGGATGACCGCGCGCGCCTCCGCCGGGTTCTCCTCGAGGAACTCGGCGAGCTTCGCGTTGACGACCGAGGCGACGAACCCCTCCATCCCCGGGTTACCGAGCTTCGTCTTCGTCTGGCCCTCGAACTGCGGGTCGGCGAGCTTCGCCGAGATGACTGCGGTCAGTCCCTCGCGGACGTCCTCGCCGGTGAGGTTGTCGTCCTTCTCCTTCAGTTCGCCCTTGTCGCGCGCGTACTTGTTGAGGGTGCGCGTGAGCGCCGAGCGGAAGCCCGACATGTGCGAGCCGCCCTCGTGCGTGTTGATGTTGTTCGCGAACGAGAACACGGACTCCTGGTACGTCGTGTTCCACTGCATCGCGATCTCGACATGGCCTTCGCCCGACTCGCCCTCGAAGAAGATGACCTTCTTCCCGATCGGCTCCTTGGAGGAGTTCAGGTAGACGACGAAGTCCTCGATGCCGCCCTCGTAGCGGAAGTCCGCCTTGTGGCCGTCGCCGCGCTCGTCGGTGATCGTGATGCGCAGGCCGCGGGTGAGGAACGCGGTCTCGCGCAGACGCTGCTCGAGCGTCTGGAAGTCGAACTCGGTGGACTCGAAGATGTCGGGGTCGGGACGGAACATGATCTTCGTCCCGTGGTCCTTCGTCGGCTCGCCCTTCTTCAACTCGTGCTGCTTGGCCCCGCGCACGTACTCCTGCGTCCACACGTGGCCGTCGCGGCGGACCTCCGCGTAGAGGAACTCCGAGAGCGCGTTGACGACCGAGGCGCCGACGCCGTGGAGGCCGCCGGAGACCTTGTACCCGCCGCCGTCCCCGAACTTGCCGCCGGCGTGCAGGACGGTGAGGACGACCTCGAGCGCCGGCTTGCCCTCCTTCGCGTGCATCGAGACCGGGATGCCACGTCCGTTGTCGGAGACGCTGAGGGCGCCGTCGGGGTGGATCGTCACGTGCACCTCGGTCGCGAAGCCCGCGAGGGCCTCGTCGACCGAGTTGTCGACGACCTCGTAGACGAGGTGGTGAAGGCCTCGCACACCGGTCGATCCGATGTACATGCCGGGGCGCTTGCGGACGGCTTCGAGGCCCTCGAGGACCGTGATGTCCTGGGCGTCGTAGCTCGCCGAGCCGCTCTGGTTGCTGTCCTTCGACATGTCCCTCCGTCAGGACGAAAAAAACCCCGGTCTCCGCGTCGTACCGACGCCGGGCCGGGGCATTGGCTGGGGTGCGAGAACTCTACCACACAGCCCCATCCGACACCGTTCCGAAAGCGTCACGAAATACCTGCAAAAGCCCATGTTTCTCGGCGTGGCCGGCGATCCGTTGAAGCGGTCCGCGCCGCGCCCGCCACGGAGTCCCCAAGGAAGGGCGCCCCACGCGGGCTGAGACGTTTCGTTCCGCCGCGTTCTGCCCGGGTCGCCTCGTCGATGGCGGGGCGGTTCTCACCCCCTGCGGCGGTCGGCCGGGACCGCCGTCGCTCACCGATGTTGCAGGATGTTGAGCACGGCGCCCGTCGCGGGATCCCGGACGAAGAAGCGCCGCACGCCCCAAGGCTCGTCGGTCAACGGGTGGACGATCTCGGCGTCGGCCCGCAGCGCGGCGGCGTGGACGGCGTCGACGTCGTCGACCTCGATCGAGACCTCGGGACGGACAGCCGCGGTCGCGTCGTCCCGGATGACGATGATCTGCGCCGAGGGCGTGGCGGGATCGGAGTAGGCGGCCACCCACCCGAGGTCCATCGCCTTCGTCAGGCCCAGAACCTCGGAGTAGAACGCCTCGGCCGCGGCTGGATCGTCGGCATGGAGATCGGGCACGATTCGTCGGACGGGCATGCGTCGAGGATGGCGCGTGGCCCGGCCGGACCATCAGGGCGCACGTGGCGGCGCATCCCCCATGTGGCTCACTCGGGCAACCGATGACACCGGTGCACAAAACTCGTAGGCTGGCGCACATGCGTCATCGCGTTCTCCTCACGGCCGCGGTCGCGGCGGCGAGCGCGGGGCTCTGCGCCCCCGCCGCCCAGGCCGACACGAAGATCGGCGAAGACGGGTACTTTGTCCACGCCTGGGACGGGCTCATCGTCTGGTCGCAGCTCGTCGGCGATCGCCACCAGATCTGGGCCAAGGAGGCCGACGGTGAGCCGCTGCGCATCCAGGGGACGGGCTCGTCCACCGGCCCCATGTCCGTCGACGTGGGCCGAGGGGCCGGCGGCCGGCCGAGGCTCGTCTACCAGCGCTGCCCGACGTTCAGCCGGTGCGACATCTACCGGATCGACCCGGCGACGCAGGTGAGGGAGCGCAAGCTCGGGTTCTCGACGAAGCGGGACATGGAGGTCGCGCCGTCGCAGTGGCGCGGGACCTACGTCTTCGGCCGGACCGCCGGCGCCCAGGCCGGCCGCAGTCCGTCGAAGCGCGGCGGCATGTTCGTCAAGCGGCCAGGGTCGTCGGTCCGGCGCTGGACCTCGCGCATCCCGACCGACACCGACATCCGTGGGTCGCACATCGCCTACGCCTATCTCCCGGCGAGCGGGACGGACAGCACCTACATCTTCCTCACCACGACGACGTCCCGGAAGACCTGCCGCGTCGCGCGCGGCGACTCCGCGGCGTTCGTCACCGAGCCGACGCTCGACGGGGGCTACGTCTACTGGCTCGTGGTCCCCCAGAAGCAGGACGGCGATCGTGTCCGCATCCGGCGCGCCGCGGTCAAACAGGGCTCCTGCGAGATCGGCGACGTCGAGACCTCGTCGACCACGGTCCGCGGCTTCGAGAACGAGACCGGGGGACCGAACGGCCTCGCCGTCGACGACGGGACGATCTACGTCTCCAACGCCGACCAGGTGACCCGCCTCGACGACCCGGGCTTCCCGGCCGGCTGAGCGGCGACTCCGCCCGGCCTCGTCAGGACCGGTCCGGGCGACCGTCGCGCGCCCACCGCGACGTCGCGGCGACCTGACAGCGCAGCGCGGCGACGAGCGGTTCGGGGAGCGCCTCGTTGAGGCGCTCGACGACCTCCGGCGCCATGAGCGAGAGCTCGCTCGCCCAGGTGGCGGAGCGACAGGTCACGGTGACGGTACCGCCCTGCGCCGAGGTCGGCTCGGCCTCTGCGGCGACGACGGGCCCCACCGCTCCCGCCCAGACCCGCTGGACGTCGGCGAGCAGCGTCTGGGGGGCGAGCGCGGAGGCGAAGCTCGCCACGGACCCGGCGGCCGGACGCAGGCCGGACGGGCGCTCACGCCGACGGCGGAGGCCGCGTGTCGGGTCGCCACCGCGACCGCCCCCTGTGGATCGGCGGCTCATGCGGCACGCACCTCCTCGAGCACCCCGGCGGAGGTGACCGCGATGCGCACGACATCATCGGCGTCACCGCCGGGTACGTGGGCGAGATCGGTCGTCGTCACGACGCTCTGCCCGACGCCTCGCAGCCGCTCGACGAGACGCCCGCGGCGGTCGGCGTCGAGCTCGCTCATCACGTCGTCGAGGAGGAGCAGCGGCGGGGTCCCTCGCTCGTGTGCGAGCGCATCGCGCTCCGCGAGGAGGAGGGCGAGCAGCGCGAGGCGCTGCTCGCCCTGAGAC
>JBFIDS010000108.1:0-9096 GCA_041603715.1 Paraconexibacter sp.
GCTCGTCGTCGCGGCCGCCGACGTGCTCGTGGAGCGCTGCCGGGAGCGGGGCGGCGCGCTCGTCCTCGGACCCGGGCTCGGCCGCAGCGAGGCCGCGCTCGCCACGGCCGTCGATGTCGCGCTGCGCGTCCCGGTCCCGCTCGTTCTCGACGCCGACGGGCTCGGCGCGTTCTCCCGCCGGGCGGGGGATCTCGCCGCCCGAGAGGCTCCCACGATCCTCACGCCGCACGCCGGCGAGCTCGGGCGGCTGCTCGGCGTCACGAGCGACGAGATCGAGTCCGAGCGCCTCCGCAGCGCACGCGCGGCGGCCGCCGCGACGGGCGCCGTCGTCGTCTTCAAGGGCGACGACACGCTCGTCGTGCGCCCCGACGGGGTCGTCGCTGTGAGCCGCGGGGATGCGCCCGCGCTCGCGACGGCGGGGACCGGGGACGTGCTCGGCGGCGTGATCGCCGCGCTCGCCTCCCAGGGCCTCGACGCCTTCTCGGCCGCCTGCGCCGGCGTCCACCTCCATCGCGCCGCGGGCCGCCTCGCCGCGGTTCGGGTGGGGACCCCGGACGCGGTCATCGCCTCCGACGTCGCCTCTGCGCTCCCCGCGGCCCGTGAGGCCGTCGCCAGGGGCGCCGGCGCCGGACGGTAGATTCCCCGCATGGCCAAGACCGTCGCCGACATCATGGACGCGGACCCGGTGACGATCACCCCGGACTCCGACGTCGAGACCGCCGTCAAGCTCATGCGCCGCACGGACCTCCCGGGTCTGCCGGTCGTCAACGACGCAGGACGCTGCGTCGGCATCGTCACGGAGGCCGACCTCGTCATCGGGGACGAGCGGGGCGACCTGCACATCCCGCACTACGTCGAGCTCTTCGGCGGGATCGTCTTCCTCGAGCCGCTGCGGCACTTCGAGGAGCGCCTGCGCAAGGCCTTCGCCCAGAAGGTCGAGGATCTCATGACGGCCGAGCCCGACACCGTCGCCTCCGACGCGACGGTCCGCGAGGCGGCCAAGCTCATCGCCCGCAGCGGCCACAACCGCATCCCGGTCGTCGACCACGGGCGCTTCATGGGCCTCGTCACCCGCGTCGACGTCCTCGACGCGCTCGCCCACGAGGAGTGACGACGGTCCGCGCGGAGGCGACGATCGACGAGGGGGCGATCGCCGCGAACGTGGCGACGCTGCGCGCGGTGGTCGACCCCGCGACCGCGGTCAGCGCTGTCGTGAAGGCCGATGGCTACGGGCACGGCGCCGTCCGCGCCGCGCAGGCCGCCCGGGCGGGGGGAGCCGGGTGGATCGCCGTCGTCGCCGCCCACGAGGCGGCCGCGCTGCGCGCGGCGGGGATCGGCGGCCCGATCCTCGTCATGGGCGCGCTGAGCGCGAGCGAGCTGCCGGTCGCGCTCGAGGCGCACGCCGACGTCGTCGCGTGGACGACGGAGTTCGTCGACGCCGTCGCCGCCCTCGGGGTGCACGGCGCCGCGACGCGCGTCCACGTGAAGTTCGACACCGGCATGGGTCGTCTGGGCACCCGTGACCCGGCCGAGGCGACCGCCGTGGCGGAGCGCATCGCCGAACGTGATGGTCTGGTCCTCACCGGCCTCATGACCCATTTCGCCACGGCCGACGACCGCTCGGACCCGTTCATGGCCGAGCAGCTCGAGCGGTTCCTCGCGTGGGCCCAGCCGCTGAAGGCCGCGCACCCCGACGTGGTGCGGCATGTCGCCAACAGCGCCGCGACCCTGCGGGACCCCGCCACCCACCTCGACCTCGTCCGCTGCGGGATCGCCGTGTACGGGATGGACCCGTTCGGCGTGGATCCGGGCGCGTGCGGTCTGCGCCCGGCCCTGTCCCTGCGCTCCTACGTCGCCGCCGTGAAGCCGTGTCGGCGGGGGGAGAGCGCCGGCTACGGACGGCGCTTCGTCGCTGTCCGCGACACCATCCTGGCGACCGTCCCGATCGGCTACGGCGACGGGTGGCGGCGCGGGCTCACGAACGCCGCGGACGTGCTCATCGGGGGCCGGCGCCACCCTCAGGTGGGGACCGTGAGCATGGACAACGTCACCGTCGACCTCGGCCCGGACGGCGCCGGTGTCCGGGTGGGGGACACCGTCACGCTCATCGGCACCGACGGGGAGCAGCGGATCCTCGCGGAGGACGTGGCCCGCGCGCTCGGGACCATCAACTACGAGGTGACCTGCGGGCTGCTGCCCCGGGTCGTGCGCCGTCCCGCGGGGGACCCGGCGTCGTGAGCGCCGCCCTCGACGCCGCACGCGACGCGTTGCGCGACGACAGCGCGTGGCTCGTCGGCGGCGCGGTGAGGGACCGCCTGCTCGGACGTCCGCTCGACGACATCGACCTCGTCGTCGAGGGCGACGTGCGCGCCGCCGCGCGGCACCTCGCGCTCACCGTCGGGGGCCCGGCGTTCCCGCTCTCCAAGGAGTTCGGCGCCTGGCGGGTCATCGGTCCCCGGCGGGCCTGGCAGGTCGATCTGTCGCCCCTGTACGGCGGCACGATCGTCGCCGACCTCGCCCGTCGCGACTTCACCGTCAACGCCATCGCCGAGCCGCTCCAGGGCGGCCCGCTCGTCGATCCGCACGACGGTGCCGGTGACGCGCGGCACCGCCGGCTGCGGATGGTGACGCCCCAGGCGTTCGCCGACGATCCGCTGCGGGTGCTGCGGCTCGCCCGTCTCGCGTGCGAGCTCGACCTCGAGCCCGAGGCCGAGACGCTGTCGGCGGCGCGCGCCCACGCCGCCGCGATCAACGACGTCGCCCAGGAGCGCGTGTTCGCCGAGCTGCGGCGCATCGTCGCCGCGCCGCGGGCCGTGGGCGGGCTCGAGCTCGTCGACCTCCTCGGCCTCACCCGGCACGTGCTCCCGGAGTTCGATGCGCTGCACGGGGTCGAGCAGAACGCCTACCACGACCGCGACGTCCACGGACACACGCTCGGGGTCCTCCAGGCGACGATCGATCTGGAGGCGGACCCCGGCGCCGTGCTCGGGGAGGAGCACTCCGAGGCGCTGCGGGCCTTCCTCGACGAGCCCTTCGCGGACGAGATGACCCGCGGCACCGCGCTGCGGATGGGGGCGATCCTCCACGACATCGCCAAGCCCGCGACGCGTCGCGTCGGGGACGACGGGGCCGTCCTCGGCTTCCCCGGGCACGACGAGCAGGGCGCGCTCGACGCCCGCGCGATCCTCACCCGCCTCAAAGCGAGCGAGCGCCTGCGCTCCCACGTCGCCGGTCTCGCCCGCCACCACCTCCGTCTCGGGTATCTCGTGCACAGCCGGCCGCTCTCCCGGCGTGAGGTGCACGCGTACCTCGTCGCGACCGAGCCGGTCGCGCTCGACGTGACGCTGCTCAGCGTCGCCGACCGCCTCGCGACCCGCGGCCGCAAGGCGCAGGAGGCGATCGCCGCGCACGTCGGGCTGGCGCGGGAGATCCTCCCGGACGTCATCGCCTGGGAGCGGGACCCTCGACCGACGGCCCTTCTGCGCGGTGACGAGCTCGCCGAGCGGGTGGGGATCGCGCCCGGCCCGCTCCTCGGGGAGCTGCTCGCGGAGATCGCCGCAGCCCGGTTCGCCGGGGAGGTCACCGACGCCGACAGCGTCGTCGCCCACGCGCGCGCCTGGCTCGCCGAGCGAGACGGATAGCCTTGCGGGATGCCTGCGGACCCCGACTGCCTGGTCTGCAAGATCCTCGACGGCGACCTGCCGTCCACGCGGATCGCCGAGACGGAGCGCGCCATCGCGTTCATGGACATCAACCCGGCGACGCACGGTCCCGCGCTCGTCGTGCCGCGCGAGCATTCTCGCGACCTGCTCGAGATCGCGCCCGACGACCTCGCCGCGTGCACCGCGCTCGCCCAGGAGATCGCCGGTCGGGCGAAGGACCGACTCGGCGCCGACGGCGTCAACCTCCTCAACTGCTGCGGCGCCGACGCCTGGCAGTCCGTCTTCCACTTCCACATGCACGTCATCCCGCGGTACGCCGGGCAGCCGGAGAAGGACGCGCTACGGCTGCCGTGGGATCCGACGCCGGGGGACATGGACGAGATCCGCGCCGCCGGCGAGGTGCTCGCATGAGCGCGCGTACGTTCGGGCCCGTGAGGCTCGAGGAGGACGGCCCCCTCACGATCCTCACGTTCGAGGCGCCCCCGCTGAACCTGTTCGACAAGGCGATGATGGACGGCTTCGCCGCCGCGGTCGCGGAGCTCGCGTCCGCGCCGCCGCGCGGCCTGCTGCTGCGGGCGGAGGGGAAGGTCGTCAGCGGAGGGGTCGACGTCCACGAGTTCGACGGGCTCACCGCCGAGCAGGGCGGTCAGCTGTGGAACGAGCTTCTCGCGCCCGTCCAGGCCCTCGAGGATCTCTCGTGCCCGACCGTCTTCGCCGCGCACGGGCTGTGCCTCACCGCCGCGTTCGAGATCAGCCTCGCGTGCGACCTGCTCGTCGCCTCCGAGCGGGCGAAGTTCGGCCTCGTCGAGATCGTCGTCGGGCTGACCCCGAGCATGGGCGGCCCGCAGCGGCTCGCCGAGCGCGCCGGCCCCGCCCGTGCTCGCGAGCTCATCTACACCGGTGAGCTCTACGACGCGGCGACGCTCGCGAGCTGGAACGTCGTCAACCGCGTCCTCCCCGCCGACGGGTTCGACGAGGCCGCACGCGCCTTCGCGTCGAAGCTCGCCCACGGACCGACGCGCGCGCACGCCGCGACGAAGACGCTGGTGCGCACCGGTGTCCGCGAGGACCCGCGTGCCGCGGACGCGATCGTCGCCGAGGTGAGCGGGCCGCTGTTCGAGACCGAGGACCTCAAGGGCGCGGTGCGGTCGTTCCTCGAGGAGGGCCCGGGGAAGGCGACGTACTCCGGACGTTAGCCCGGTCCATCTGGGCGGTCCCGCCGGGTGCGGCGTTGCAGAGCAGCGTGCCCGGGGTCGCGGTCCGTCATCATGCCGCGGATGCGGTCACCTCACGACGACCGACAGGCCGACGACGTCCCGGGCGGCCCCCGGCGCCGATCCGGCCCGCCGCTGCGGGCCGGGCTCACGGCGGGCGTGCTCGTCGTCGCCGTCGGGGCGGCCGTCGCCGTCGCGCAGTCGACGGGGCGGGTGGTCGTGACGGATTCGCGCACCGACGCGGCGAGCGGCGCCATCGACCTCACACGCGTCCAGCTCGAGAGGGCCTCGGACGGGCGTCTGCGTGCGGCCGTGACCGCCGCGGCGGACTGGACCGCGTCGGATCTCGTCGCTCGCGACGGCGGCCCTCCGGGGTCCGTCTGCCTGCGCCTCTACGACCGCAGCGACTCGGTCTCCGGGGTCGTGCCCGACCATCTCGTCTGTGTGACGAGCGCGGACGGGCGGCGGTACACCGGCACGGTCCTCGAGGAGCGGCCGAACGCCCTGCCGCGACGGGTCGCGAGCGCGCGGGTCACGCGCTCCAGCCGCCGCTCCGTCGTCATGCGCTTCTCCCAGTCGTCGGTGGGGCGTCCCGACACGATCCGCTTCTCGGCGGAGTCCACCCGTCCCGGCTGCGCGCGGCCGAGCTGCATCGACGCGGCGCCCAACCTCCCGTCCTCCGGTCGCCTCAAGCTGCGCGAGCCGTCGGCGACGACGAACCGGCCCTGAGCACCGCGACGGGCGGACGTCGCAGCGTCAGTCGCCGTAGGTGCGCAGGCCGCGCACCGCGAGCGCCCCGAACACGAGCAGCAGGCCCGTGAGCGCGAGGTACGCGGGCCACGTGTCGCCCCAGGCCACCTCACCGACGAATCCCTGCCGGACCCCTTCGAGGACGAGGGTGACGGGGTTGAGCGTCGCGATGACCTCGAGCCAGTCCGCGAGCAGGGGCTTCGGCGAGTAGCTCGTCGTGAACAGGACCGCGATGAAGCTGCCGACCTGCATGAGGGGGGCGGCCTGCTGGGAGCGGAAGCGCAGCGCGATGATCGTGCCCCAGCACGCCATGACGCAGGCGATGCCCATGATGAGCGGGACCGCGACGAGCAGCTCGAGGAACCCGGGGAAGTCGACCCCGGCGACGAGCCCCACGCCGAACAGGAACGTCGCGGGGAGGAGGGACCGCAGCCCGGCGCTCGCGACGATCCCGGCGAGCAGCACGACGCGCGGCGTGGGACACAGCAGCAGCCGGTCGAACCAGCCCTGCTCGATGTCGCGTGCGAGGTTCACGCCGGTCGCCGCTCCGGTGAAGCCCGCGCCCTGGAGGAAGCCCACGGCGATGATGAACGTCATGAAGTCGACGCCCTCGGGGAATCCGGGGACGTTCGCGGCCTCGCCGAAGACGCTCGACAGGCCGATCATGAAGATCGTCGGGGCGAGGACGCCCGGGATCGCGGCGGCGGGGACGCGGGTGATCTCGTTGAGCGCGCGGCGCATGAGCGCCCCCGCGACGATCGAGTGGGTCCTCATGCGTCCCGCAGCCTTCCGCGCAGGGCGAGGACGGATAGCGTGATCCCCGCGGCGGCGATGGCGGCGGCTGCCGCGAAGCCCTCGAGGACCGGGCCGGCGCTCGTGCTCGAGATGATCGGGTCGCGCAGCCCGTCGGCGATGTAGCTGAGCGGGTTGTACGCCGCGACGACGTCCGACGGGCTCGAGAGGAGGTTCTCGGGGAAGAACGCCGTGCTCACGAAGAGGATCACGAACACGAGCGGGAAGATGCCCTGCACGGTGGCGGCGCTCCGCGCCCGCAGCGCGAGCGTGGTGCCGATCGCGCCGAAGCCCATTCCCGCGAGCATTCCCATCGCGACGATGAGGACGAGGCCGAGGAGCCCGCCCTTGATGCTCGCCCCGAACACGAGTCCGAGGAGCGTGAAGTAGAGGACCTGGCCGACGGCGAGGACGCCGGCGGCGAGGACACGTCCGAGGACGATCGCGGTCCGCGGGATCGGGGCGGCCACGAGGCGGTCGAAGAACCCGCCCTCGATCTCGAGGGCCATCGCGATCCCGGCCGCGACACCTCCGAGGAGGAGCGACTGCGTCATCGCGGCGGCGAGCTGGAAGTCGAGGAAGCCGTCGACCGCCGGGAAGCCCTCGAGCCCGGCCGTGCGGTTCAGGCCCCCGACGTTCACCGCGAGGAAGAGCGTCGGGAACATGACGAGCGGCGCGATGAACTGGGGTCGGCGCAGGGCGTTGACGACCGCTCGCCGCGTGAGCGCGAGGGTGGAGGTGATCACGCGACGACGTCCGCGGCGGCGGGGTCCGCCGGGCCGGTCCCCTCGAGGTGACGGCCGGTCTTCTCGACGAAGACGTCGTCGAGGGACGGCTCCACGACCTGCAGGGAGGCGACCTCGATCCCGGCCTCGTCGAGCGCGCGGACGACGGGGGCGATCGCCTTCGCACCGCCGTCGACGGCGAACGAGAGGTCGGCGTTCTCCGTCGAGGGCCGCTCGTCGCCGAAGCGCCCGAGGATCTCCCGCGCCCGCTCGGTGCTCGCGGGGTCGAGGACGCCGACGTTGAGTCGGGGCCGGTCGATCTCGGCCTTCAGGGCCGCGGGCGTGCCCTCGGCGACGAGGACGCCCGCGTTGATGATCCCGACCCGATCGGCGAGCTGATCGGCCTCCTCGAGGTACTGGGTCGTGAGGAACACGGTGGTCCCCTCCTGCTTGAGACGCCGGACCTCCTCCCACAGCGTGAGCCGCGACACCGGGTCGAGGCCCGTCGTCGGCTCGTCGAGGAACAGGACCTCGGGCGAGTGGATGAGGGCCATCGCGAGGTCGAGCCGGCGCCGCATGCCGCCCGAGTAGGTGCCGACGCGCCGTTCCTGCGCCTGCTCGAGGCCGACGCGCTCGATGAGCTCCTGGGCCCGCCCGGCGACGGTCTTCGCGGGGATGCCGTGCAGGGTCGCCTGCAGCTCGACGAGCTCGCGGCCCGTCATGAGCTGGTCGAGGGAGGCCTCCTGGAGGGCGACGCCGATGCGCCGGCGGACCTGGGCGGGCTCCGTCGCGACGTCGTGACCGGCGACGACGGCCCGCCCGCCCGTCGGGCGCAGGAGGGTCACGAGCATCCGGACGGTCGTCGTCTTCCCGGCTCCGTTGGGGCCGAGGAACCCGTACACCTCGCCGGGTGCGACGCTGAGGTCCACGCCGGCGACGGCCTTCAGCCCGCCCCGGTACTCGCGCTCCAATCCGACGGTCTCGATCGCGCCCATACCGGGCGGCATCCTACTTGCACACGCAACTTCCCGGTGTCGGGGCGCACCTTCACCGTGATCGTCGTGTTCAATGGGGCGTGATGAAGCGATCGACGAAGACGACCGTGGCCGCCGTGACCCTGGGACTCGCCGCGCCCGCGCTGGCGTTCGGTGCCCTCTCGGAGGTCGGGAAGCTCGAGAATGCGCCCATGCCGACACCCGCGTGTCCGGAGCGCCCCTGCCTGGCCATCAGCAAGACGAGTGGCTTCCAGGCCAAGGTCGGCGACACGCGCGGCGTGCACGTCGTGCCCCGCAAGGGCCGGATCGTCGCCTGGTCGGTCACGCTCGGCAAGCCCGGCAAGGAGCAGACGAAGTTCTTCAACGAGAACCTCGGCGGTGAGCCGGAGGCGCAGCTCACGATCTTCCGCCCGGGCAACAAGCTCTACCACCGGGTCATCAAGGTCGGCGAGCCCCAGAAGCTGTCGAAGTTCTTCGGTCAGACCGTGCAGTTCCCGCTCGAGCGCACGATCGCGGTCGAGAAGGGCTGGGTCGTCGGCCTCACCGTGCCGACCTGGGCCCCCGCCCTCGCGGTCAACCAGCCGGGCACGACGTCGTGGCGGGCGAGCCGCAAGAAGGGCAAGTGCAACGACTTCGATGCGCAGACCGCGCAGACGAAGGAGATGGACATCCCGCAGTTCTACTGCCTGTACCGCACGGCCCGGCTCACCTACACGGCGACGCTCATCTCGACGCCGTAGGGGCCCGCGGGCGCCGCGCCGCGGCGCCCCGGGGCGGTTACTCGCCGCAGGCGCCGGGGTTCTGCGCGCAGAAGTCGCTGAACCCACCGGTCTCCGCGCCGCCGCTGTCGGGAGCGGCGCCGCCACCCCCGGCGTCCGGCGCGGGCGCCGGGGTCCCGCCGCTCGCCGCCGGCGGTGCCGGGGCCGGGGCGGGGGTGGGCGCCGGGGTCGGCGTGACC
>JBFIDS010000109.1:0-9088 GCA_041603715.1 Paraconexibacter sp.
CCTTGCGCGAGGTGTTCGAGAACGTTCCGGCGATCCCGGAACGTCCTCGAACACTTCGGCGCCGGGCGCGCTGCAGAGCGTCCCCGCGCGACGGGCGGTACCCTGTTCGGGCTTGGCGACTTAGCTCAGTTGGTAGAGCACACGACTGAAAATCGTGGTGTCCCCGGTTCAAGTCCGGGAGTCGCCATCGCGGAGAGGTGTTCGGTGACCGCGGCGTCAGGGAGCGTCGCTGGCCACCGGCACGCGCTCGGGCGGGCACGCAGCCTCGAGCACACCCGCAACCGCCTCGGCGAGCGCCGGCCAGCCCCACCGCTCCTGCGCGTCGTGACGAGCGGCGACACCGAGCCGCGCCCGCTGGGTGCCGCCATCGATCGCGTCGACCATCGCGTCCGCGAGCCCCCCCGCGTCGTCGGGCTCGACGAGCCAGCCCGTCCGTCCCGGGGACACGATCTCCGCCGGGCCCGCCCGGCCGACCGCGATCGGCGGGAGCCCGCACGCCATGCCCTCGACGAGGACGAGTCCGAACTGCTCGTCGACCGACCCGAGGACCTGAACGTCCGCCGCGGCCATGAAGCCGGGGAGCGCCGCGTGGTCGTGCCAGCCCGCGAGGAACACGTGCGGCACGCCGACGCGGCCGATCGCGTCCACGGGGTGCTCGCCCTCCCACTCCCCGGGATGGCCACCGAGGAGGACGAGCGCGGACCGACGCCGGGCACGCCGCTGCGCCGCGGCGAACGCCTCGACGACGAGTGGCAGGCGCTTCACGGCCGTGTAGCGACCGACCGCGAGGAGGACGACGGACTCGTCGAGCGCGGCGATCTCCTCCTGCGTGTAGCCGACGGAGCCGGGCTCGCCGCCGGGCCGCCACCCCTGGGGTGCCGCCACGAGATGCTCGTGCCACCATGCGGCCCGGTCGACGACGGTCGGCCGGAACGCCTCGGGATCGAAGCCGTTCGGGACGATCACGCACGCCGCCCCGGGGACGCCGAGCAGGCGGACGGCCCGGTCGCGGCTCGCTCGCGTGGGGACGATCAAGCGCGCGCAGCGGGCTGCCCAGCGACGCAGGCGACGCGCCCACGCGTCGGCGTGCACCCACTCAGGGGGCGGACCGGCGGCGATACGGTCGAGCATCGCGAGCTCGGTCCCGTGGAGGTGCCCGACGACCGGCACCTCCGGCGCGACACGGGCGGCCGCTTCGTTGAGCGGCGTCAGGTGGTGCAGGAGGAGGACGTCGGCGCTCCGAGCGCCCGCGTCGTCCAGAACGTGCGACCACGCCGCGACGTGGTCCTCGTAGGCGGCGTCGTCGACGCGGGCGAAGCAGACGTCGGGCGCGCCGGCGCGGTCCTCGTAGGAGGGATGCATGGGCGCGTCGCCGTCGGGACCCAGCGTGACGGGCGTGACGTCGAAGCCGCCGCCGTAGAAGCGGTCGGCGTCCCCCAACCCGCCGGGGACGGAGCCCGAGAGGAGCGTCACCTCCCAGTCGTGGGCGGCGAGCTCCGTCGAGAGCGACCGGGCCACATGGGCCGACCCGCCGCGCGGGAAGAACAGGAGTCCGTTGATCACGCGCACCCGTCCACTCTACGGGTGGGTCATCGTGCGCCCAGCTGGGCGACCGGGCGCGTCAGCGGCGCGACGCGAACACGAGCGCGGTCGCGATCGCCCGACCGCCCGGGAGTGGACGCGCGTGCGCCTCGCGCGGCACGTTGCGCAACGCGCCGCCGCAGACGAGCGAGGTCGATCCGCCGCCGTCGAGGTTGAGCGCGTCGCGCGCGCCGAGACCAGCCATGGCACGGGCGAGTTCGGGGATCGTGAGGCCGGCCTCATCGTCGGCGCGACCCTCACAGGCGACGGCGTAGAGGCGCGCGCCGTCGGTCCCGAGTGCGGCCCGGGGATGGCGACCCGCCGTGATGTCGGAGTCGAACTGCGCAGCGCCGACCGAGAAGCCCTCGGCGTCGCCGGTGATGACCACGCCGTCGCGGACGAGCAGCGGCCCGGCCTGCAGGAGATCGCCCGCGGGGGCGGCGGGAAGGTCCTCGCGCCGCGCGATGCGCACGCGGCGCCCGGCCGCCTCGGCGTGGACGCAGGCCCGGACCGCGCCCCAGGGCGCCAGGAAGGGCACCGAGGGCTCGAGCTTCCCGTCGATGCGCACCTCACCGAGCGGCGTGCCGGTGAGCGGCTCCCCGGCCGCGGCCACGCGGACGTCACGCAGGTAGAACCCGCCGACGAGCGCCTCGTGCACCCCGTGCGCCTCACACCAAGCCCCGAGCGGCGTGAGCGCCGCGAGCCGAACGACCCTCAGGGACGTCGTCGCGAGCGGATAGGTGGCGACGTGCACAGTCGTCCGCGCCCCGTCGGCGAGCGTGAGCCGATGGCGGCGGAGGTGCGCAGGGACGTGGGCGGGAGCTCGGACCGGGGGAGCCGACATGGCGCGAGCGCGGATGCTGACAGACGGGCCCCCGGAACCACCCGGCGTATCTCACGTTCCCGGGTCAGGCCTGGTCACGCGGACACTCCGGGCGGATACTGGCGCCATGTACCACCACGGCGCCCGCGACCTGCAGGATCACTTCGACTCCCGCCGCCTGGCCGACCGTCTGCAGGAGCGGTCGCGGACCGCGATGAACGACGAGGACCGGGCGTTCATCGCGCGGAGGGACATGCTGTTCCTCGCGACCGCGGACGAGGAGGGCCGGCCGCAGTGCTCGTACAAGGGCGGTGACGAGGGGTTCGTCACCTCGGTCGACGACCACACCCTCGCGTTCCCGAGCTACGACGGCAACGGCATGTTCCTCTCCGCGGAAACATCGCCGTCAACCCGCACGTGGCGCTGCTGTTCGTCGACTTCGCCGGTCGCCCTCCACGGCGGCTGCGGGTCCTGGGCCGGGCGACCGCGACCGCGACCGACCCGCTGCTCGAGCTCCACCCGGAGGCGCAGCTGATGATCCGGGTCTCCGTCGACCGCGTGTTCCCCAACTGCCCGCGGTACATCCACCGCATGGAGCGCGCCGAGCCGGCGCCGCACGTGCCGCGGCCGGGCGTTCCCACGCCGCCCGCCGAATGGAAGAGCGCCGACTGGGCGCGCAACGTCCTCCCGCGCCGAGCCCGTCGCTCCACCTCCACCGATCGCTGAGGAGCGGTGGCGTGCCCACGGTTCGCTTGACTAGACTGGCCGCGTCCTGGCACCGCGGTCGATCGGGGAGGGTATGACGGACGTCGACGATGTTGAGACCGGGCACGGTCGACCGGCCGAGCCCTCCGCGCTGCTCGGGATCGACTCGCGGCGGGACGGCCCCTCGCATCTCGTCGCCGTCACGGGCGAGCTCGACATCAGCTGCGCGGACGATCTCGAGCGGCTCCTCGTGGACGTCGAGGCCACCGACGCCGAGCGCATCGTGCTCGACCTCTCGCGGCTCGGGTTCATCGACTCCTCAGGGCTGCGCGTCGTCCTCGCCGCCGCCGAGCGCAACCCCACGGGGCGCCTGAAGGTCGCTCCCGGGGACGGGGCCGTGCGGCGTACCCTCTCCATCACCGGCGTGGAGACCCTGCTGGACCTCGTCGACTGACGTCGGCGAGCACGCGACACGACGATGCGGATCTCGCCGCGACTCACGCTCGGCGCCCTCACGGCGGTCGCGCTCGTCGCGCTCGTCACGTTCGCGGTCGTCCTCGTCGATGCGCAGGACTCGGCGCGGACCGAGATCGAGGAGCGGTTCCGTGAGCGCGCGAGCGCGAGCGCCGAGCTCACCGCGTCCCTCTTCGAGTCGGCGTCGGCGACCGCGGCGGACAACAACGCGGCGCGCTTCGGCGGCGCGACAGTGTCCGAGGAGGCTCTCGGGCGCCGGGCCGCGGAATCGAACAACCGCTACCTGCTCGTGCTCGACGCGCGCGGCGAGATCCTCGCCGCCTCCCCCGGGACCCCGGCCCGCGTGCGCGCCGACATCGCGAGCCGACCGCCGCACATCCGCGACGTGCTCGCGGGCCGGCCGTTCTCGCTGTCCGATCTCGAGCGCCCGGACTCCGGCGCTCCGGAGATCACGTTCTCGCAGCCGTTCCCGACCTCGCGCGGGCGACGCGTGCTCGTGAGCGGCCTCGACGGCAGGTTCATCGGCGCCTTCCTCGCCGGCTCGCTGCGCCGCCTGCCCACGGAGCGCGGCGCGCGCCAGTACGTCGTCGACTCCCGCGGCGTGATCATCGGCACCCCCTCCCCGGACCAGCGCGCCGGGACGCTCCCCACCGAACCGGGCCTCGCCGCCGCGCTGCGCACCTCGTCGATGGGCCACCTGAGCGCGAGCGACCGCCGGTTCGTCGCCCGACGGATCCCGGGGACGCCCTGGCGCGTCGTGCGGACCGCACCCGAGGACAGGGTGTTCGCGTCCGTCCAGGGCATCAACCGATGGGGGCCCTGGCTGCTGTTCGCCGCCTTCGCCGTCGCCGCCCTCGCCGTGATCGCCCTCGTGCGCAGCGTCCTGAACCGCGCCGCCGCGATGACGACGGTCAACGCGCAGCTCGCCGAGAGCAACGCGACGCTCGAGGACCGGGCGCGGGACCTCGCACGGGCCAACCAGGACCTCGAATGGACGAACGCCGAGCTCGGCCGCTCCAACGAGGAGCTCGAGCGCTTCGCCTCGATCGCCTCCCACGACCTGCAGGAGCCGCTGCGCAAGGTCCGCATGTTCTCCGAGCGCATCACGCACCACGACGGCCCGCAGCTCTCCGAGCGCAGCCGGGACTACCTGGGGCGCATGAGCTCCGCGGCGGAGCGAATGCAGGACCTCATCGACGGGCTGCTCCAGTACTCGCGCGTGACGATGCAGACGACCCCAACGTCAGACGTCGACCTCGACCGGGTCGCTCACGAGGTCGTCGGCGACCTCGAGATCGCGATCCGCGACGCCGGTGCCCGCATCGAGATCGGGGCGCTGCCGCACGTCCCCGCCGACGCGCTGCAGATGCGCCAGCTGCTCCAGAACCTCATCGCCAACGCGCTCAAGTTCCGGCGCCCCGACGCGCCCTCCGTCGTGCGGGTCGAGGGGCGCGTGCTCGACGAGACCGTCGAGATCACGGTGAGCGACAACGGCATCGGAATCGAGCAGCGGTACGCCGAGCGAGTCTTCAACGTCTTCGAGCGTCTGCATCCGCGCACCGCCTACCCCGGCACCGGCATGGGCCTCGCGCTCTGCCGCCGGATCGCCGAGCGCCATCACGGCTCGATCGCCGTCGACAGCACCCCCGGCGAGGGCTCAACGTTCACCGTGTCGCTCCCGCTGCACCCCACCGACCGACATCCCCTCCAAGCGTCGGCCGCACGGCGCAAGGAAGAAGACCGACGTGCGACGAGCTGACACCGCCTCCCTCATCCTCCTCGCCGACGACGACGAAGAGGACCGCGAGCTGACCCGGGAGGCTATGGCGGAGGCCCGCCTCAACAACGAGCTGCGCTGCGTCGCCGACGGCGTGGAGCTCATGGACTACCTGCAGCGTCGAGGCGAGTACGGCGAGGGGGGTCGCGACGCCACGCGGCCCGGGATCATCCTGCTCGACCTCAACATGCCCCGCATGGACGGGCGAGAGGCACTCGCTGCGATCAAGAACGACCCGGCGCTGCGCCACATCCCGGTCGTCGTGCTCACCACGTCGAAGGCCGAGAAGGACATCGTGCGGACCTACGAGCTGGGGGTCAACTCGTTCATCACCAAGCCGGTCACCTTCGACGGACTCGTCGAGGTCGTCCGGGGTTTCTCCCGCTACTGGTTCGAGATCGTCGAGCTGCCCGGCGAGAGCCGCGCCTAGGACGAGCAGCTCAGGGCGAGGATCGCGACGTCGTCGGTGAGCGCGCCCCCGTTGAGCTCCTCGACCCGGGTGATGAGCCGCTCGAGCGCGTCCGGGGCGGGCGAGCCGTGGGCGAGCGCGGCGGGTTCGAGGAGCCCGAGGAGCCCGTCGACGCCGAGGCGCGACGAGTCCGAGCCCGTCCGCCCCTCGAAGATGCCGTCCGTGTAGAGCATGAGGGTCCAGTCGCCGCCGAGGTCGACGTCGTAGGCGGGCCACTCCCGCGGCGCCTGCACGCCGAGCAGCGCGCCGTGACTGCTCGCCTCCAGCAGCCGCGGGCCGTCGGGCGCGAGGAGGATCGGCGGGGGATGCCCGGCGAGGCGGACCGTCGCGTCACAGCCGCCGACCTCCAGGCTCACCTGCGCGAGCGACGCGAACACGGCGGGACGATCGCGTTCGTGCATGAGGACGCGATCGATGATCCCGAACAGCTCGTCCTGCCCGGCTCCGGCGAGGATCAGCGTGCGCCACG
Organism: Paraconexibacter sp.; assembly: GCA_041603715.1. Taxonomy (GTDB): domain Bacteria; phylum Actinomycetota; class Thermoleophilia; order Solirubrobacterales; family Solirubrobacteraceae; genus Paraconexibacter. The sequence continues at coordinate 6,299 of JBFIDS010000109.1, forward strand.
CCATGCGCAGCCGGACGCCGAGGGCGGCCTCATCGGGCCCGTGCCCGCACACGTCGCCCACGATCGCGTGCACGATCCCGTCGGGCGCCTGGACGACGTCGTAGAAGTCGCCCCCGAGGAGCGAGCGACTGCTGCCGGGCCGATAGGCCGCGGCGATCTCGACGCGCGGATCCTCGACGATCGGGGACGGGAGCAACCCGCGCTGCAACCGCGCGTTCTCGGCCTCGGAGGCGCGTGAGATCACGAGGTCGTGGCGCGCACGCTCACCGCTCTTGCGCTCCACTGCGTACCGAATCGCGCGCCGGAGCGTCTCGGCGTCGATGCGGCCCTTGACGAGGTAGTCCTGGGCGCCCGCGCTGAGCGCCTCCATCCCGCGCCGCTCATCCGCGTCGCCGGTGAGGACGATCAGCGCGGTGGGCGCGTCGAGCGCGAGCAACCGCTCGACCGCCTCGAGACCTCTCGCGTCGGGGAGGCCGAGGTCGAGGAGGACGCAGTCGTACGGCTCCCTGGAGAGGCGCTCGGAGGCCGCGGCGATCGTCGTCACCGGCTCGACCTCGAGGTGCGGCCACTCCTCGAGCAGGTCACACACGATCAGGGCGTCGTCCTCGTCGTCCTCGACGAGGAGCAACCGCCGGCGACGGTCGCCGACGGCCCGCGACCTGACGGCGTCATCCTCGCGCGCGTCGTCCATGTGCGTGGCACCGTACCGCGCCGGTCCGGTTCGAGGGTTGGCACGTCGGCATCCGGGGTAACACGGCCGCCATGGAGGTCCGGTGGGCTCGGCCGACGGCCGATTCGGCCGATCGGCCGCAGAGGACGCCGCGGGGTCGCAGCCCCGCGGGCCGGCAGCGGTCGTTCCCCGCTGTCGCCGCGAGCGTGCCGAGTGCCCGCTCGCTGATCCGCGCCTTCGCCCGGGACGCCGAGCTCACCGACGAGGCGACGGAGCGCGTCGCCCTCGCCGTCACCGAGGCCGTGACGAACGCCATCGTCCACGCGTTCGTGGATCGCGCCCCCGGCCGGGTCGAGCTGCACGTGCTCCCGGGCCCGGACGCGCTCCTCGTTCTCGTGCGCGACGACGGTCGTGGCATGACGCCGCGTCCCGACTCGCCCGGCCTCGGCCTCGGACTGCCGATGCTCGGCCGGCTCTGCACCCACCTCGAGATCGGACCGGGCCCCGAGGGGTCCGGCACGGAGGTGCGGATGCACTTCGAGGTTCGCTCGTGACCGGTGCGGGCCCCACGCCTTTGCCCAACGCGGGCGCACCCACGGCTCTCACGCCGGAGATCGCCACCGATCGCCTGCGCCTCCTCGTCGACGCGCAGACCGACTACGCGATCTTCCTGCTCGATCCGGAGGGGAGGATCGCGAGCTGGAACCCGGGCGCCCAGCTCCTCAAGGGCTACTCGCGCGAGGAGATCGTCGGCCGCAGCTTCGAGGCGTTCTACCCCCAGGAGCTGCGCGAGGCCGGACGCCCTCGCGCGATCCTCGAGATCGCGCGACGCGAGGGACGCCACGAGGAGGAGGGCTGGCGCATCCGCAAGGACGGCACGCGCTTCTGGGCGAGCGTCGTCATCACCGCCCTCCACGACGCACAGGGCCGGATGGTCGGGTTCGGCAAGGTCACCCGCGATCTCACGCACCGGCGCGAGGCCGAGGAGGCCCTCCGGACGGCCGCCGACGAGCTGCGGCTCGCGAACGACCAGCTCGAGCAGTTCCGCCTCCTCGTGACGAGCGTCCGCGACTACGCGATCTTCATGCTCGACCCCGAGGGGCGCATCCAGACCTGGAACACCGGCGCCGAGCAGCTCAAGGGGTACACGGCCGACGATGTCATCGGCCGTCACTTCGAGCTGTTCTACACCGAGGAGGCGCGCAACCGTCGGCACCCCCATCACGAGCTCGAGGTGGCCGCCGCCGAGGGCCGCTTCGAGGAGGAGGGGTGGCGCATCCGCAAGGACGGCGGGATGTTCTGGGCGAACGTCGTCATCACGGCGCTGCACAACGGTGCGGGCACGCTCGTCGGCTACGCGAAGGTGACCCGCGACCTCACCGAGCGCCGCCGCGCCGACGAGCGGCTCCGGGCCTCCGAGAGGGCGGCGCGCGCCGAGGCGGACCGCCAGCGCCGGCGGACGAGGACGCTCGAGCGGGTGGGGCGCAGCATCGCCGCCACCGTCGAGATCGCCGAGATCGCCCAGAGCGCCACCGACGCCGCCGCCGAGCTCACCGGCGCGGCGTACGGCGCGTTCCTGTTCCACGAGATCGACGTTCCGGCGCCGGACGCACCGGCCGCGACCCCGTGGAGCGAGGCGCCGGACAGCCTCCACCGCCTCCCGCTACCCCGTGACCTCGACGTGTTCTCCCCGACGCCCGAGCGGCCCGTGTTCGTGCGCAGCCCCGACATCACCGCGGATCCTCGTGCCGCCGGCCTCGCGCTGCGCCCGCCCCGCGAGCCCCTCCCCCCGGTGCGCAGCTACCTCGCGGTCCCCGTCATCACCGCGGGCGCCGCCGTCGCCGGGTTGCTCGTCTTCGGCCACCCGGAGCCCGAGGCGTTCGACGACGAGGCCGAGGAGACGCTCGTGAGCATCGCGGCGACCGCTGGCGTCGCGCTCTCCAACGCCCGCCTGCTCGAGTCCTCCCGGCGCGAGATCGAGGCACGCGAGACGGCCCTGCGCCAGCGTGACCGCGTCGCCCGTGCGCTCCAGGAGAGCCTGCTCCCTCCCGCTCTTCCCACGATCCAAGGCGTCGCGCTCGGCGCGCTCTACCACCCGGGCACCGAGCTCGTCGGCGGCG
>JBFIDS010000110.1:0-9029 GCA_041603715.1 Paraconexibacter sp.
ACGGGGGGACACGCCCCCGGGCGCGGCGGGCCGCGCCGAGTCGCCCGCGTGATCAGGGCGCCAGCCCGCACAGCAGGGGTGCCGCACCCGCCGCCCGCGCCCGCGCCTTCGCCCCCGGCCCCGCCTTGATCGCGTCGTGCGTGCTGAGCAGGGTCGTCGTGCCGGCGGCGACGTCGTGCACGACCACACCCGGGGTGCCGGCCGGCTTGCCGTCGAGCGCGACGGTCGTCGTGAAGGCGACGCGGTTGCCGTCGGCGGACACCGCGGGCTCGGCGGACGCCCCGGCCCCGTCCCCGGCCGGGCTCACGCCGACCGTCCGGCCCGTGCGCACGTCGGCCAGGTGGACGGACGAGCGCTCGCCGCGGCGCAGCGCGAACGCGACGAATCGCCCGTCCGGAGTGATCGCCGGATCGAGCGCGCGGCCGTCGGCGGACCTCGTGATGCGCGTGACGCGCCCGTCGGCGAGATCGCGGACGGAGAGGACCGACCGCCCGGCGCTCCCGGTCGTGTACGCGACGACCGTCGCGTCGTGCGAGAACGCCGGGTCACGGGCGTCGCGGGCGACCCGCCGGGTCGGACCCGACGGCAGGGCACGCACGTGGACGGCGGAGCGGCCGTCGGCGACCGTGAAGCCCACCGTCCGCCCGTCGCCGCTGATGTGCGGCTCGAACACGGCATCGTCACCGCCGGACCGCAGGCGCATCACCGCGCCCGTCCGGCGGTCACGGACCTCGAGCGCGTTCACGGAGCGGCCCCCGCGGCCACGATCGTCGCTCGTGAGGTAGGCGACACGATCGCCGTCCGCGCTGACCGACGGGTTGTACGCGGTCCGCGATCCGCGCACGTCGCGGTGGCTGAGGTTCGCGAGCGTCCCCCGCCCCAGGTCGGCGAACAGGACCCGCATTGCGCCGTAGCGCTTCGCGAAGTTGCGGTTGCCCTCGGCCTGCTCGAAGACGACGCTTCCGCCGTCCGCCGAGATCTGGGCGTTGTACGCCGAGCGCGGGGAGCGGGCGGGCATCGCCGGGGCGACCTGACGGCGCTCGAGGGTGGCGAGGTCGACCCGCTCCACGCGGATCTCGCCGAGCGCCTTCGCCTCGGGGATCGTCGCGCGATAGGCGTCGAAGACCACCGACGCCCCGTCCGAGGAGATCGACGGGTTGTTCGCGTAGTCGTTGGGCGGCAGCTCGGGCGTGAAGGCCGGGCTCGTCCTCGGTGGCCCGTTGTAGCGCGACTGGCCGAGGAACCGCGGCACCTGCCGGAGCTGTCGGTCGAGCAGGATGCGCGCCTGGCGTCGCGTGAACGAGCCGTTGCGCACCCCCTTGTCGGCCTCGGTGCGGAGCGCCGAGTTGGCGCGCGCGAGCATCTGCGCCTGGGTGCGACCGTGGAGCCTGCCGATCTGCTGCGGGCTCAGCTCGGCGCGGCGCATCGCGAGATAGGCCTCGACCGAGCGGGTGCCGAAGATCCACCGGGCCCGGTCCGGGATCGCGAGCTGGTGCAGCGAGTGGAAGAGCAAGTGCTGCGAGAGATGCCCTTGCGTGAGGGTGCGCTCCGCGCGCGAGACGAGCGTCGCGAACATCGCGCGGGACACCGTCCGGCGCCGGGGCTCGACGAGGCGCACGGCCGCCTCGCGGGGCGTCATCCCGCGCCGGCGGGCGAGCTGCGCGAGGTTGTGGACGGCGTCGTCGCGCAGGTGCCGCCAGAGCTGACCCCGGGTGCGACCGAGCACCCGCTCGAGCCGGCCCTCGTCGTAGGGGAGCCAGTGCTGGTAGACCCAGCGCTCGGACGGCAGCCAGTGCGGAAGCGCACCGCGAGGCGCGTCGGAGTCCTGCGCGACGGCGACGGAAGCGGTGCACAGGAGGGCGGCGGAGACGGCGAGGATGGTGGCGATGACCCGCATCGCGCGACGATACCCCGGCCCGAGGGACCGATCGAGCCGCGTCAACGAGCCGGGACCCAGGACCCGGGGGCCGCGCCCCTCACGAGACGAGCCGCACGAAGCGCACCGGCTGGGCGACCGTGCTGTGCAGCGACCCGTCGACGTCGCGCCGGACGAGCACGAGCCTCTGGATCCCCATGTCGACGGGGACGACGAGCCGGCCTCCGGGCGCGAGCTGGTCCTCGAGCGCCGACGGGACGTCGTCGGCGGCCGCGGCCACGCTGATCGCATCGAACGGCGCCCGTTCCGCCAGGCCGAGGGACCCGTCCCCCACGACGAGCTCCACCCCCAGCTCCCCCGCCGACGCGAGCGCGGCAGCCGCCCGCCGGGACAGCTCGGGGACGCGCTCCACCGAGATGACGCGCCGCGCGAGCCGCGCGAGGACGGCGGCGTGGTAGCCGGACCCGGTCCCCACGTCGAGGACCGTCTCGGACCCGTCCAGCTCGAGCAGCTCGCACATGCGGGCGACGACGGTGGGCTGGGAGATCGTCTGCCCCCGGCCGATCGGCAGCGCGACGTCCGCCCACGCCCGTTCGCGCAGGCGCCGGGGAACGAAGAGGTGCCGCGGGACCGACTCGATCGCATCGAGGACACGGGCATCCTCGATGTGCGCCGCGAGCATCTCGCGGAGCCGGTGGGCGGCCGAGGCCTGGTCGTGCGGGCGCGGACCCATGCGCGCCCGAAACGGTACCCCGCGCGCGCGGGAGGGCAAACTCGGCCGTCGTCGGGCCCCGCAACCCTCGTCCCCGGCCCGTGTTCCGACCCGGAGATTCATAACCAGGCCGAACCGCACCGGACATCCGGGCGGACGGGGGACCCAACGGCGTGCACCGCACGCCACGGGGCGAATCGCCGGCATCAGCCGGCGGCGCGCACGTTCCTAGCGCGAGCCCGACAGCTCACCCCGTAGGCACGAGGAACGCGAGGTCACCATGACGATCACCCGACGCCGAGGGCGGTGGGCGACGGCGCTGTGCGCCGCCATGCTCACCACGGCACTGATTCCCACCGCACACGCCGAGGCACGCAAGTTCGGCGACCGGACGCTCAAGCAGGGCCACAGCGGCGGCGACGTCCGAACGCTCCAGCGCTGGCTGGGCGAACTCGGCATCGAGACCGAGGTCGACGGCCGGATCGGCCCGCGGACCGCGCGCCAGGTCCGCCTCTACGAGCGCCGCGAGGAGCTGAAGGTCGACAGCCGGGTCTCTCCGGCTCAGGCCCGCGGGATGGGCAAACGCGTGCGCAGGGCCCGAGCCAAGGCCGCGGCGGCGCCCCCGCCCGCCGCCGACTCCGGGCTCGGGTTCACCGACGGCCCGAAGGCCGTGCTGTCCCCCGACGGCCGGACGGCCCTCGCCCCCGCCTCGGCGCCCAAGCCGGTCAAGGACGCGATCGCGGCCGCGAACCGCATCACGTCGAAGCCCTACCGCTACGGCGGCGGGCACGCGAAGATCGAGGACTCGGGCTACGACTGCTCCGGGGCCATCTCCTACGCGCTCCACCATGCCGGGCTGCTCGAGGTCCCGCGCAACTCGAGCGGGTTCCGCACCTTCGGTGCCGCGGGCAAGGGCGAGTGGATCACGATCCACACCCACAGCGGCCATGCCTACGTCGTCATCGCCGGCCTGCGCTTCGACACCTCGGGACGGGGCGAGGAGGGTCCTCGCTGGCGCCCCGAGACCCGCTCCACGAGCGGCTTCACCGCGCGGCACCCGAAGGGCCTCTGAGCCGGATCGCCCCCCGCCCCGCAGTCCTGAGGGACGGGGGGTCTACAGTGGGAAGGGTCGGACCGTCGCGCCCGCACCCGCGGGCCCGGTCGGCAGAGGAGCGTTCCCGCATGATGGAAGACGACGACATCCGCACCCTGGTCGCACGGCTGGCCCGACCCCACCGACCGTCCGGCGGAGTCGTCGTCGAGCGGGCGGCGATCCTCGCGGCCGGCGCAGACTGCGACGCCGTGCTCACATGGATCGCCGAGCACGACGGCGAGCCCGAGGAGGCCGCCCCGGTCGCGGTGGCCGGCGGGCTCCATGGTGCACGCGGCGGAAGCGGGCGGGTCACCCCTCCCTCCCGTTACCTGCTTCCGCCGGGCACCCTGGACTGACCGGACGGCTCACCCCGGCCGGACCGGGCGGCTCGGCTCAGACGAACGCGAGCGCAGCGGCGTAGAGGACGAGCAGCACGACCGCCTCCCAGCGCACGAGCCGCCGGCCCGTCCCGAAGAGCGCCCAGGCGAGCAGCGCGGCGACGACCATCGCCCCCACGGCGACCGTCGTGAGCCCGCTGTCGTCGAGCGTCCCGGGACCCACGAGGGCGACCGCGCCGCCGACGCCGAGCGCGTTGAACATGTTCGAGCCGAACAGGTTGCCGACGAGCAGGTCGGTCTGGTTCTGGCGGACCGCCTGGATCCCGGTCACGATCTCCGGCAGCGACGTGCCGACGGCGACGATCGTGAGTCCGACGAAGCCCTCGTCGAGCCCGGCCGAGTCCGCGATCCCCTGCGCGGACATCACGATGAGCTGGGCGCCGGCGATCACACCGAGGAGGCCGAGCGCGGTCCGCCGCACCTCCCTGCCCACCGCGACGTCCCCCGGCGCCCAGTGCTCCTGCGTCTCCACCGCGAGGGGATCGTCCTCGCGAACCGCGAGACGGATGAGGAGGCCGCTCGCCACCACGAGTGCCCCGACGAGGACGGCGCCCTCGAGACGCGTGAGGCCGCCCTGCACCAGGACGGCGAAGAGCACCACTGCCCCGGCCGCGATCGGCGCCTCGCGGCGCAGCGTCATCGACGTCACCGCGAGGGGCAGGAAGAGCGCCGCTCCGCCGGCGACGAGCGTCACGTTCGCGATGTTCGAGCCGACGACGTTGCCGACCGCGATCGGGAGCGAGCCCTCCGCCGCCGCGAGCCCGGAGATGAGGAGCTCGGGCGCGCTCGTGCCGAACCCGACGACGAGCACGCCTACGATGATCGGCGCGACCCGTAGGCCGAGGGCCACCCGTCCGGCCCCCGCCACGAACACGTCGGCGGCCTTCGCGAGAAGGGCGAGTCCGGCGAGGAGGACGACGACGTCGACGAGCAAGGGAACGACATCTTGCCAGGGCGCCGGACACCCGACGGCCGCGATCGAACCAGACCCTCCCCGGGACCAATCCACGCCCGACCGCCGTCCGAGTGTGAGGCGCGCAGCGGCCGTCGACTTGTCGCACCACCACAAAACAGGCGAGAAGTTCGTCGCCGTGTTCCATAGGAGATTGAGCTGGGCGCCCATACCTTCGCCAATGACGTACGAGCCGTCCGGCGTTCGCCGGCAACTTCAGACGACGCTCCGAGGAGAGAGACTGCATGGGCCTCAAAGAGGGAGAATTCCCGCCGGTCGACCCGGCGACCTTCAAGCAGACGCCGTACTTGGAACGGGTGAAGATCCTTTCCCGGCACTGGGCCGAGTACGGCTTCGGCGCACCGAAGATCACCGCGGTCGTCTACATCGCCAAGCTGCTCGTCTTCTACATGGCGGGCGGCATCCTCATCGCCACCCTCACGTCGGGTCTCAGCCCGTTCGACTTCAAGGAGTGGTGGGACGAGCCCATCATCTGGCAGAAGTTCGTCATCTGGACGATGATGCTCGAGGGGATGGGCGTCGCGGGCTCGTGGGGCCCGCTCGCCGGGCACTTCAAGCCGATGACCGGCGGCATCCTCTACTACGCGCGGACGGACACGCTGCGCAACCCGCCGTGGCCGGGCAAGGTCCCGGGGACAGCCGGCACGTACCGCACGCCCGTCGACGTGGCCCTCTACCTCGGCTTCATCGGCAGCCTCGTGGCCTGCCTCGTCCTCCCCGGCGCCGACGACGGCGGCGTGACCGAGGCGATCGGCGCCAACGAGGGCCTCGTGCCCGTCGTGCCCCTGGTCACCGCGATCGCGTTCCTCGGCCTGCTCGGTCTGCGCGACAAGATCTCGTTCCTCCAGGCCCGGGCAGAGCAGTACGTGCCCGCGCTCGTCTTCTTCGCGTTCTTCCCCTTCGTCGACATGATCGTCGCGGCCAAGCTGCTGATCGTGATCGTCTGGTGCGGCGCGGCGTTCTCGAAGTACGGCAAGCACTTCTCGAAGGTCATCCCGCCGATGGTGAGCAACACCCCCTGGCTGTCGTCCAAGAAGGTCAAGCGGATGCACTACCAGGACTTCCCGGAGAACCTGCAGCCGTCCAAGAGGGCCGTCAACCTCGCGCACGTCGGCGGAACGACCGTCGAGTTCCTCACCCCGCTCGTGCTCCTGTTCTCGACGAACGTCACGGTCACCGCGATCGCCGTCGTGCTGATGATCTGCTTCCACGTTTTCATCACGTCGACGTTCCCGCTCGCCGTCCCGCTCGAGTGGAACATCCTGTTCGCGTTCCTCACGGCGTTCCTGTTCCTCGGCTACCCGGCCGGGGACGGCTACGGCGTCGGCGACATCGACACCGCGCTGCTCATCCCGGTCGTCCTCGCCCTGCTCTTCTTCCCCGTCCTCGGCAACAACCGGCCCGACCTCGTCTCGTTCCTGCCCTCGATGCGGCAGTACTCGGGCAACTGGGCGACGGCCATGTGGGCGTTCGCGCCCGGCGGCGAGGAGAAGCTCAACACGCACATCAAGAAGCCGGCGCTCATGCAGAAGCAGCAGCTCACGGAGATCTACGGCGAGGAGGCGGCCGAGGTCGTGATGATGCAGCTCCTCGGCTGGCGCGCGATGCACAGCCAGGGACGTGGACTCAACTCCGTGATGATCAAGCAGCTCGGGCCCGACATCGACACGTACACGCTGCGGGAGGCCGAGTTCAGCTGCAACGCGCTCACCGGGTTCAACTTCGGTGACGCCCACTTCCACAACGAGTACCTGATCCAGGGCATCCAGGACCGGGTGAACTACGCCCCCGGCGAGTTCATCGTCGTCTGGGCGGAGTCCGAGGCGGTCGGTCGCGGCTACCAGCGGTACTGGGTCTACGACGCCGCCGTCGGCAAGGTCGAGACGGGTCGCTGGATCGTCGCCGACGCCGTCAAGGAGCAGCCCTGGCTGCCCAACGGTCCGATCGCCACCGAGGTCGAGTGGCGCATGCCGGGCTACGAGCGGATGCGGCACACGGCGGCTGCGGCCACGGAGGTCCCGGCGACGCCCGGGACCACTGCTCCCGCGACGGCGTGAGCACCGGGGGGACCGACACATGACGAACGCCGTGGTGGTCGGCAGCGGGCCCAACGGGCTCGCTGCCGCCCTCACACTCGCCGCCGAGGGGATCCAGGTCCGGGTCCTCGAGGCGGCGGACGTCCTCGGGGGCGGGACGCGCAGCAGCGAGCTCACGCTCCCAGGGCTGATCCACGACGAGTGCTCGGCTGCCCACCCCCTCGCCATCGACACCCCGTTCTCGCGGCGCTTCGACCTCGCCGCCCACGGGCTCACGTGGCGGTGGCCCGAGGTCCAGTACTCGCACCCGCTCGACGGCGGCGGGGGCGTCGCCGCGTGGCGTTCCGTGGAGCGGACGGCGAGCGCACTCGGCCGCGACGGGCGGCGCTGGAACGCGGTGTTCGGAGGTCTCACCGAGCGCTTCGACGACATCACGAAGGACTTCCTGCGGCCGGTGCTGCACGTCCCCGAGCACCCGGTGAAGCTCGCGCGCTTCGGGCTGCTCTCGGGGATGCCCGCCGGTCTGCTCGCCCGGCTGTGGAGGACCCCGGAGGGCCAGGCGCTGTACGCGGGTGTCGCGGCGCACGCCTTCCGCCCGTTCACGACGCCGATGTCGTCGGCGATCGGGGTCGCTCTGGGGACCGCCGCGCACCGTTACGGGTGGCCCGTCGCCGAGGGCGGCTCGGCCGCGATCAGCCGCGCGATGATCTCGCTGCTCGAGGAGCACGGCGCGACGTTCGAGACGGGCGTGCACGTCACCTCGCTCGGCGAGGTCGAGGATGCGGACATCGTGATGCTCGACCTCGCGCCCGCCGCCGCCGCCCGCCTCGCCGGCGACCGGATGCCGCGCCGGATCGCCAGGGCGCTGCGGCGCTACCGTCACGGTCCGGGCTCCTTCAAGGTCGAGTTCGCCGTGGAGGGCGGGGTTCCCTGGACCCACGCCGAGTCCCGGCGGGCGGGGACCGTCCACGTCGGCGGGAGCCTCGCGGAGATCGCGGCGGCCGAGCGGGCGACGTGCTCGGGCCGGATGCCCGAGAAGCCCTTCGTGCTCGTCTGCCAGCAGTCGCTCGCCGACCCCTCGCGGGCCGACGGGGACACCCATCCGCTCTACACATACGCCCACGTCCCCGCCGGATGGACCGGCGACGCGACGGCGCAGATCGAGGCGCAGATCGAGCGCTTCGCCCCCGGGTTCCGCGACCGGATCCTCGCCCGCCACGTGCGCAGCGTGCCGGCGATGGAGGAGCACAACGCCAACTACGTGGGCGGCGACGTCGTCACGGGGTCCAACGATCCGCTCCAGCTCATCTTCCGGCCGCGCGCCGCGCTCGACCCGTACACGACCGGCATCGACGGCGTCTACCTGTGCTCCGCGGCGACCCCGCCGGGGGCCGGCGCGCACGGGATGTGCGGGTACAACGCGGCGCTCTCGGCGCTGAAGCGGGCCGGGGTGACGCCAAGCCAGGCGCCGTCCGCCCCGCGCGCGCAGGAGCCGGAACCCGAGCACGTCGGCGGCTGGTAGGCCGAGGCCCGGCACAGAGCCTGGAGGGCCGACGGTGAACGGGACAAGCAGCGAGCTGCAGGCCATCGTGGACCGGCGCGTCGGCGAGGTCGCGGCGGAGATCGACCCGGTCGCCCTCGGGCGGCTCATGGGCGAGCGGCTGCTCGCCGCGATCCCCGAGTTCTCCGGCTCGACCGATGAGGACTTCCGGTCCGGGATCGTCATGAGCTGTACGAGCAACGTCGCGGAGATCCGCGACGCGCTCATCGGCGGACGGTCGCTCGAGGCCGCGACCCCTCCGGGGGACGCGACGGCGTGGGCGCACGAGCTCGTGCACCGCGGGATGCCGCTCGCGACGCTCCTGCGGGCCTACCGGCTCGGCCACGGCCTCTTCGAGGTGGTCTTCGAGGACGTCGCCTCGCAGCTCGACCTCGAGCCGG
>JBFIDS010000111.1:0-9004 GCA_041603715.1 Paraconexibacter sp.
GCGACCGCCGCCAGGGCGATGGCGAGCACGCTGAGCCAGGCGCCGTTCGGGACCTTGACGACGACGAGCACCACGAGCACCGTCCCGGTGCACGTCGCGGCGACGATGGCCAGCGTCATCCCGGCGCGTGGGCCCCAGCGGGAGGACCGGCGGCCGGTGAGCCCCCGGTCGGCGCTCACTCCACGACGGAGCCGGTGACGATCTCGGGCTCGGGCTCGGAGGCCGCCGCGGCGCCGCCGGACTCGATGTCGAGCACGATGTCGCCGTCGGCGGCGCCAACGCGCACGGCGTCGCCGTCGCGCAGGCGTCCCTCGAGGATCGCGAGGGCGAGGGGGTCCACGAGGCGCTTCTGGATGACCCGCTTGAGCGGCCGCGCCCCGTAGGCGGGGTCGTGGCCGAGGTCGTCGAGGAGCTCCTTGGCGTCGTCGTCGAGCACCACGGCGATGCCGCGCTCCCGCACGCGCGAGACGAGGCGCTCGACCTGGAGGTCGACGATCTCGCGGAGGTGCTCCCGGTCGAGGGCGTGGAACTCGACGATGTCGTCGAGCCGGTTGAGGAACTCGGGCCGGAACGTCCGCTCGAGTGCCGCCCGGTAGCCGTCCGCGGCTCCGGCCCCCACGTTCGAGGTCATGATGAGGACGACGTTCTTGAAGTCGACCGTCCGCCCCTGGCCGTCCGTCAGCCGACCGTCGTCCATCACCTGGAGCAGCGTGTTGAACACGTCGTGGTGGGCCTTCTCGACTTCGTCGAGCAGGACGACCCCGTAGGGCCGGCGGCGGACGGCCTCGGTGAGCTGACCGCCCTCCTCGTAGCCGACGTACCCGGGAGGCGCGCCGACGAGCCGCGACACGGAGTGCTTCTCCATGTACTCCGACATGTCGATGCGCACCATCGCGTCCTGGCTGTCGAAGAGGAGCTGCGCGAGGGCACGAGCGAGCTCGGTCTTGCCGACACCGGTCGGGCCCATGAAGAGGAAGCTGCCGATCGGTCGGTCGGGGTCCTGGAGGCCGGCGCGGCTGCGGCGGATCGCCGCGGCGACCGCGGAGACGGCCTCGTCCTGACCGACGACGCGCTCGTGCAGGCGGTCCTCCAGGTGGACGAGCTTCTCCATCTCACCCTCCATGAGGCGGGTGACGGGGATGCCCGTCCAACGGGCGACGACCTCGGCGATGTCCTCGGCGTCGACGTCGGTCTTGAAGAACCGCGCAGGGCGGTCCGTGCCCTCGTCCTGGGCGGCCTCGGCTTCGGCCTTCGCGCGCAGCAGGTCGGGGAGCTCGCCATGGCGGAGCTTCGCGGCCGTCTCGAGGTCGGCCTCGCGCTCGGCTCGCTCGAGCTCGTCCTTGACCTCCTCGATGCGGGCGAGGATCTCGTTGACACCCTGGGACGCCGCCTTCTCGCGCTCCCACTCGACCTTCATGCCGGAGAGCTGCTCCTCGAGGTCGGCGATCTCCCGGTCGAGCGCGTCGAGGCGCTCACGCGAGGCGTCGTCCTTCTCCTTCTCGAGCGAGGTCCGCTCGATCTGGAGCTGGAGGATGCGCCGCTGGACCTCGTCGAGCTCGGTGGGCACCGAGTCCTTCTCGATGGCGAGGCGCGAGGCGGCCTCGTCCATGAGGTCGATCGCCTTGTCGGGGAGGAAGCGGTCGGCGATGTAGCGGTGCGACAGGGTCGCGGCGGCGATGACGGCGCCGTCGGTGATCGTCACACCGTGGTGGACCTGGTACTTGTCCTTGAGCCCACGGAGGATCGCGATGGCGTCCTCGACCGTCGGCTCGCCGACCATGACCGGCTGGAAACGCCGCTCGAGCGCCGCGTCCTTCTCGACGTGCTTGCGGTACTCGTCGAGCGTCGTGGCGCCGACCGCGCGGAGCTCGCCGCGGGCGAGCATCGGCTTCAGCAGGTTCGCGGCGTCGACGGAGCCCTCGGCGGCTCCGGCGCCGACGATCGTGTGAAGCTCGTCGAGGAACAGGATGACCTGGCCACGGGCCTCCTGGACCTCCTTGAGCACGGCCTTGAGCCGGTCCTCGAACTCGCCGCGGTACTTCGCGCCCGCGATGAGCGCGCCCATGTCGAGCGCGACCACGCGCCGGTCGCGCAGCGACTCCGGCACGTCGCCGGTGACGATGCGCTGCGCGAGCCCCTCGGCGATGGCGGTCTTGCCGACGCCGGGCTCGCCGATGAGGACGGGGTTGTTCTTGCGGCGGCGCGAGAGGACCTGGATGACGCGGCGGATCTCGTCGTCACGGCCGATGACCGGGTCGAGGTCGCCCTTCTCTGCGCGCTCGGTGAGGTCGACGCCGAACCGCTGGAGCGACTCGTAGCGCTCCTCAGGGTTCTCGTCGGTGACTCGGTGCGGCCCCCGGAGCTCGGCGATGACCGGCGCGAGGCGGGCCTTCGTGGCCCCCGCGTCGCGCAGGGCGGCGCCGGCGGGCGAGCCGTGCCCGGCGAGTGAGAGGAGGAGATGCTCGGTCGAGACGAACTCGTCCTTCATCTCGCCCATCTCGTGCTCGGCGGCCTGCAGGACCTGGACGAGCTCGGATGCGGGTCCCGGGACCTCGCTGTCGGTGCCGGAGACGGTGGGCAGCGCGTCGAGGTCGTCGGTCACGGCGGTGCGGACCGCGCCCACGGTGATGCCGAGTCGCTCGAGGACTCGGGGGACGAAGCCCTGTTCCTGATCGAGCAGGGCGAGGAGGAGGTGAGCGGGGGTCGCCTGGGGGTTGCGGCGGGTCCCGGCGAGGCGGAGGGCGTCCTGGACGGCCTCGCGGGTGAGGGCGGTGAAGCGGTCGGGCTGCATTCTGATCCGATCGTGCGGGAGGGGTAAATCTCAGTGGGACTGACTGAGATTTTTACACGCTCGCTTCAGTTCGTAAAGGGCCCGGTCGAAATGACCCGCGAGACGAGGGCTCCCCAGGCGCCGGCAAGCCGGTACGCCGCGTTTGGCGACGGCGTCCCTCGGGGTACGACGATGGCACCATGGAGGCACCGTCATGAGACGCCGCGCGCCGCGATCGGAGCCGCTGCGCCGGCGGCCCTACGGAGAGCGTCCCCGCTCGGGGACGCACTGCCTGCGCCGGGACCGTCTCGCCCTCGGCCCGCGCTATGTGCCGCCGGTCGCGCGCCGCCGCAGCACGCGCGCTCGGTAGTCGGCCCGCGGTTCCGGGCGACGATCCGTCACCGCGCCCCGGTACCGCTCGGCGCCACGACGAGCGTCATCGCGTCGTCCGAGAGCTCCCCCTCCACGACCGCGCGGACCGCCGCCTCGATCAGCTGCAGGGTGCGGGCCGGCGACGCGCCCACAGACCGCGCGAGAAGGCGCTCGAGCTCCCCCTCCGCGAGCGCGGAGTCGGGCCTGCCGGAGATCGCGTCGGACACCAGCGCGATCCGGTCACCGGTACGCAGACGCACGTGATCGGTCGTCGTCGGGACCGCACCGTCCCCGAGGAGCTCCGGGCGGGCCCCGTCGAGCGTCTCCGCCGTGCCGTCGGCCCCGATCCTCAGGGTCGCGAGCCCGCCCGACGCGACGTAGAAGAGCGTCGACGTCGGTCCGTGCCAGCGCGCGATGAAGAGCGCGCAGCGGGCATCGGAGACCCCGATCTCGCGCAGGCAGCGGTCGATCGCGCGGGCGGCGTCGACGGGCGTGGACCCGGCGTGCCGGCGCGAGCGCAGCGCGCCGAGCGCGACCGCGCTGATCGCCGCCGCACGCGGACCCGAGCCCATCGTGTCGACGGCCGCGATCCACGCACCGTCCCCGTTCTCGGCGTGATCGAACCAGTTGCCGCCGTTCTCGTAGCCGGGAATGACGTTGGCCGCGAAGTCGAGGCCGGCGAGACGCACGATGCGAGGTGCGAGAAGGAGCTGCTGGGTCTCGGCCGCGGCCGTCGTCTCCCGGCGCCGCCGCGAGGAGGCGATCACATCGGTGAAGCGCTCGCCGATCGCCAGTGCGATACCGGCATGGCGGGCGAGCCCGGCGAGGGCGGCGCCGCCGTCGGGCTCATCGATCGCGAGGAGGGCCCCCGTCATCCGCCCGCGGACCTCGATCGGCGCCATGGTGACGTTCGGCAGGCGCTCGAGGACCGCGTCGGCGAGCGGCGCGATCCCCTCCGGCGGAATCTCGGGGCCGACCGCGAGCGGGACCGTGATCTCCTCCGGGAGCTCCGCGGAGCCCGCGGCCCGCAGCAGGCGACTCCCGTCGATGTCGACGAGGTACACGGCGACGCTCCGCATCCCGTTGATGCGCTCCGCCTCGCTCACGATCTGCTCGAGGATGAGGTGGGGCGGCACCGCACCGAGGACGTCGCCGATTTCGGACGATCCGGGCGGCTCCGACCGGGCCGCCCCGCCGAGCTCCGCGAGATCCGTGCGGGGAGCCGCCTGGAGCGCCTCGTCGAGGAGGACGCTGACCGAGGTGAAATGCCGGTACACCGTCGCCCGGGAGACGCCGGCTCGGTCGGCGATGTCGACGACGGTGAGCGACTCGCGCTCGGCGAGGAGCTCCCCTGCGGCACGGAGAATCGCGGCGCGGTTGCGAACGACGTCGCGACGCGTCGTGGGCCCGGGGGACGTCACGCCGACGGCCCGACCTCGTTCAAGGCGACCTCGAACCAGACGCGCGTCCCGCCGTCGGTCTCCACGCCCCACCTCTCGGCGACCTCGGAGACGAAGTGCAGGCCCCAGCCGGACCCGAGGGCGTGACCGGAGGCGCGAGGGCTGGGATCGAATCCTGCTCCGGGGTCGCTCACCTCCACGCGGAGCGACCCGGGCCGCCGGACGAGGCGGACCCCGACGGTGCTTCCCGGGCCGCTCGCCCCGTGACGCACCGCGTTCGTGACGACCTCGGAGAGCAGCAGGCGCGCAGGCCAGAGATCGAGCTCGACGGCGCCCTCGAGCGCGATCTCGTCGACCAGCGCGCGGGCGCGCCCGACGGACTCCGCGATCGCGGGAAGCTCCGCCGAAAGCTCGATATCGCCACTCACCCGAGGAGTCTTCCACCAAGCGGCCACGCTCAATCACGACAGCTCGCTCATTTTCTCCGGCCACGAGCCCGCCGAGCGGCAGTCGAGGGCGCTCAGGCGACGCGGGCGGAACGGCCCCGGGCGCCCGGGACCGCGAGCGCGAGCAGCGCGACGTCGTCACGCGGCATGGCGGTACCCGCGGGCGTGACGTGGGCCATGAGGCGGTCGAGGGCCTCCTCGATCGAGTCGACGTCCCCGAGCAGCGCGGGCAGGTCCTCCGGCCGGTCGACCCGCTCGGGCGCACGGGCCTCGGTGAGCCCGTCCGTGAAGAGCACGATCGTGTCTCCGGGAGCGAGGACGTGCGTCACCGCCCGCCCCACCCCGAGCGAGGTCCCGAGCGGGGGCGCGGGCTCGGGACGGAGGAGGCGCCACCGCCCGGCGTCGAGGAGGAGGGCCGGTGGGTGCCCGGCCGTGGCGAGCACGACCTCGACGCCCCTCGCGGTCGGCTGGACGTAGGCGAGGGCAGCGGTCACATGGCGCCCCGAGCGATGCGCGGAGGAGGTGAGGACGCGATCGACCGCCGCGAGGGCCGCCGCCGGGTCGCGCTCGCGCACGGAGATCGCCCGGACCTCGCTGCGGGCGACGGCCGCGAACCCCGCCGCCTGGGCCCCCTTGCCGCTCACGTCCCCGACGAACAGCGCGAGGCGCCCGTCGGCGAACTCCTGGACGTCGAGCACGTCGCCCCCGACCAGCCCGTCCTGCGACTGGGGGCGGAACCGGGAGGCGATGTCGAGCCCCTCGACCTCGGGGAAGCGGTCGGGCAGGAGCGCGGACTGCAGGACGACGCTGATCTCGTGCTCGCGGTCGGCGACCTCGGCGCGCGCGAGGGCACCCGCCGCGAGCGACCCGAGCTGCTCCACGAGGATGCCGTCGATGGCCGGCGGCGCATCGGCACCGGGCAGCTGGACGGCGAGGGCGTGCCGCCGTCCCGGGTCCCGCAGCCCGAAGGCGACCTGCCATCCGAGCCCGTCCGGCGCACGCGCGACGAGCGGCGCCACCTCGTCGAGCGCGCCCACCACGAGGTCGTCCGCGGTCCCCCAGCGACGCTTGGCGTCCTCCGCGATCACCTCGACGTAGCGGCCGTCGAGCGTTCTGGAGGCGAGGGTCGCGCCGTGGCCGGCGAACGCGACGCGAGCCCCGCGCAGCAGCGCCGCTCGGACCTCGTCGACGGTCGCCGCGGAGGCGAGGGCCACGCCGAACGGACCGAGGACCGTGGCGCGCTCCGCGGTCCGCCGCTCCTCCGCCTCGAGCCGCGCGGCGAGCACGCCGATCGCGTGGCGGACACCCGCGACCTCGGCCCCCCGACGGGGCCGCAGTGGCTCGCCCGGGCCATCGGCCGGGGCCGCGAGGTCGCGCAGAGGCCGGACGACGCGGCGCCAGGCGGCGACGAGGAAGAGCGCGAGGACCGCCAGCAACGCGAGGACCGCGGTCACCGGCACCTCGGCGTCGGTCAGACCTGTCATGCGTGCCCGGGCACGTCGCGGGACGGCGACGGGACGGGCGGATGCGGAAGGGGAAGAGGACGCGCGATACCGCCGACGCTAACCGCGACACGCGGCGCGCGGGGGCACAGGCGTCTGAAATGAGACGAACCTGGCTCAAGTGAGACGCCGAATGGGCGCCCCCGGCGCGACCGCGCTATTCCCGCTCGACCCGGATGCGTCGCCCGCGCGGCGGCGCGACGTCCCGGGCGCGGACGACGTCGGTCCCGGGCTGCTCATAGCGCACGATGTCGGCGCGCACCTTCTCGCGGACGAGCTCCAGCCGGTCGATCTCACGGGCGAGCTCCACCGCGCGGTCCTCGAGAGCCTCGACCTTGCGGCGGGCCTTCTCGAGCTCGGCCTGCTTGCGGTCGAGGGCGTCCTCGAGCTCCATGACCTTCTCGACGCCGGCGAGGTTGAGCCCGTACTCGGTCGTCATCTGCTGGATCTTGCGGAGGCGCTCGACGTCGGCGTGCGAGTACAGGCGCGTGCCCTTGGGGGAACGCTGCGGCTCGATCAGGCCACGGGCCTCGTACATCCGCAGCGTCTGGGGATGCATCTCGGCGAGTTCGGCGGCGACGGAGATCATGAAGACCCCCCGGTCCTCGGAGACGGTGACCCGGACGCTCGTCGTCGTGCGCCGCGTGACACGCCGGCCCGAGCCGCCCGCCGTGCCGTCGGTCTCGTCCTCGGCGGACATCAGGACTCCCCTGCGCTCGCGGCGGGCGCGCCGAACAGGCGGGCCCTCGGATCACCGTCCATCACGGACGACAGCTTGTCGACGGCCTCGGACTGCTCCTTCGTGAGGGTCGTCGGGACGTCGATGACGAACCGGTAGTGGATGTCACCGCGCTCCTTGCCCCCTCCGAGGCGGGGGGGCCCTTCGCCTCGCAGGCGCTGGACGGTGCCGTGCTTGGTCCCGGCCGGCACCTTGAGGGTCTTGCGGCCCTCGAGGGTCGGGACCTCGACGTTGGCCCCCCGCAGCGCCTCCGGGATCGTGAGCGGCACCTCGACCTCGAGGTTGTCGCCCTTGCGACGGAAGACGGGGGAGTCCTCGACGTGCGTGAGCACGTACAGGTCGCCCGGGGGACCACCGGCCCGCCCCGGCTCGCCCTTGCCGGCGAGACGGACCTTCGAGCCCTCCTTCACGCCTGCGGGGATGTTCACGCGGTAGCGCTTCACGGTACGCGTCGCGCCCTGGCCGCCACACGTCGGGCACGGCTGCTCGATGACGGTCCCCGACCCTTCACAGCGACGACAGGGCTGCGAGATCGAGAACAGCCCCTGGCCCTGGGCCTCGATGCCGCGGCCCTGGCAGCGCGGGCAGATGATCGGGGACGTCCCGGGCTTCGCGCCGGATCCCCGGCACGTCCCGCAAGTCTGCGCGCTCGGGACGCTCAGCGGGATCTGCACGCCCGCGTTGGCCTGCTCGAAGGAGATCGTCACCTCCGCCTCGAGATCGGCACCGCGTTCGGGTCGCGGCGCCCGCGGGCCCGTGCGCGTCCCGGCGCCGCCGGACCCCGGACCGCCGGGACCGCCCGCGCCACCGAAGATGTTCGAGAACAGATCCGAGAACGAGCCCGTGTCGAAGCCCCCGAAGGCACCGGGCCCCCCGGCGCCGCCCGGGCCGCCGGCGCCCCCGAAGAGACCTCCACGGTCGTACTGCTTGCGCTTCTCCGGATCACCGAGGACGTCGTAGGCGGCCTGGATCTCCTTGAACCTCGTCTCGGCCGCGGCGTCGCCGGGATTCCGATCGGGGTGGTACTGGCGCACGAGCTTGCGATGCGCCTTCTTGATCTCCTCTGCCGAGGCCTTCTTGTCGACGCCGAGCGTCTTGTAGAGATCCGGTCGTGCCACGGTCGGTCCTTACTGCGCGACGACGACCTTCGCCGCCCGGAGAACCTCGTCGCCGTGGCGGTAGCCGGCCTGGTAGACCTCGACGATGATGCCGCTCTCGGCGCCGGGGATCGGCGCCTGCGCGACCGCCTCGTGGCGGTGCGGATCGAAGGCCTCCCCGGTGGGCGAGTCGGCGACGATCCCGACGCGCTCGAGGGCGCCGGCGAGCTCCTGCTGGACGAGGCGGACACCGCGGGCCATCTCCTGCTCCGCGTCACCGTCGACGGCCTCGACGGCCGCGAGGGCGCGATCGAGGTTGTCGAGCGCGGGCAGCAGCTCGCGCGCGAGCCGCGCGATCCCGCGGGCCTCCGCGCTGCCGACGTCGCGGCGCGCCCGCTTGCGGATGTTGTCGAGCTCGGCCGCGGTGCGCAGGTAGAGGTCCTTGTAGTCGGGCTCATCGGCCGCAGAGGCCGGCGTCTCGCCAGCAGCCGGCTCCTCGGCACCAGCATCGCTGACGGCGCCCGGGCCGGCAGCCCAGTCCTCCGCCCGGGGAGCGCCCTGCTCGGATGTCGGGGGGACCTCCGGGATGGATGAATCGGCCCCCTGGGCCGATTCATCCGGCCGATGGTCGCCCCCCTGGGGCGTCATCGGCGTCATCGGCCACCTTCGTCGACGACC
>JBFIDS010000112.1:0-8939 GCA_041603715.1 Paraconexibacter sp.
GCTGAGCCGCCCCCTGGGCGGCTCAGCACAGGTGTCGGCTGAGGAACTCGGTCTGGTCGGCGACCGCCCGCTCGAAGTCCTTCCCCAGGTAGATGTCGAAGTGGCCGATCGGGTAGCGGCGCAGCTCCCCCCGGGGAGCACGCTCGGCCGCGCGGATCGCGGGACCGGGCGGCGTCGTCGCGTCCTTCTCGCAGACACACACGAGGAGGGGGCAGCGGATGTCCGCGGTGCCCGCTCCCGGCCGGTAGATCCCGACGTGCAGGCCGATCCGCGCGGCGACCTCGTTGCGCCAGCGCGACCACTCCGGGGCGATCGCGGTGAACCCGGGCTTCGCCTCCGGCGCGGTCATGACGGCGAAGCTCCCCGGCTCGCCGACCGCCGGGACGTAGCGCGGCGCGCGCCCGAGCAGCGCGCCCGTCTGGTCGGCGACCGCCTCGGCGGTGAGCCGCGCCATGTTCTTCAGCGGCACCTCCTTCAGCGTCGGGAGCCCGTCGGCGAAGGGCGCCTGCGCGACGACGGCGGCGATGTCGTCGCGGCCCTGCGCGAGCGCCATCACGTGGCCGCCGCTGAACGACGAGCCCCAGAGCGCGATCCGCGAGCCGTCGACGGCCTCGTGCGCCCGCGCGAAGGCGATCGCGGCCTCGTAGTCCTCGTGCTGGCGCCGGATGTCGAGGAGCTGGCGCGGTTCGCCCGTGCTCGCCCCGAAGTGGCGGTAGTCGAAGACGAGGGCGGCGAGCCCCGCCTGCGCGAAGCGCTCGGCGTAGGCCGGGAGCGCGTCGTCGCGCGTCGCGGAGAACCCGTGCGCCATGACCACGCACGGCACCGGGGTGGTCGCTCCCGGCGGTGTGTAGAGGTAGGCGGCGCACTCCTCGCCGCCCGAGGTGAACGTCGTATCGATCCGCTGCGGCATGGTCGCGAGCCTACCGCGGCCCGTAGAGACGACATGAGCCTCGACGGGAAGGTCTGCCTCGTCACCGGAGCCTCGCGCGGGATCGGGCGCGCGACGGCGTCGGCCCTTCTCGGTCGTGGGGCCAGGGTCGCCGCCGCAGCGTCCTCCACGGACCCGCTCGAGGACCTCGGGGCCACGAGCACGCACGCGGCCGACCTCTCGGATCCCGGCGAGGCACTCGCTCTCGCGGACGCGGTCCTCTCGGTCCACGGCCGGGTCGACGTCCTCGTGCTCAACGCCGGGGTCCGGGTCGACGGGCGGGTCGACGGCCTCACGCTCGACGACGTCGACCGCTCCTTCCAGGTCAACGTCCTCTCCCCCTTCGCCCTCGCCGGCGCGCTCATGCCCGGGATGCGCGAGCGGGAGCACGGCGTCATCGCGACCCTCCTCGCCCCGAAGGTGGACAGCGGTCGGAAGGGCATGGGTGCCTACGCGGCGTCGAAGGCGGCGCTCGCGTCGCTCACGCAGACCCTGCGACAGGAGGGCGGCGCGCACGTCGCCGTGTTCGGCTTCGACCCCGGCTGGGTGCGCACGGACCTCGCCCCGGACGGACCCGAGGAGCCAGAGGCCGCCGCCGAGCGGCTCGTCGCGCACCTCGACGCGGGGAAGGGCTCCCGCGAGCCGCTGAGCTGACGCCCGCATTCGGCGGGAGCCCCGCACGGATCCCGCGGGCCCGGCCGGCCGGCGCGCGATGATGGATGGATGGACGACGCCATGCTGCATCGCTGCCTCTTCGCGAGCCTCGCCGGGTCGATGGTCGACCTCGTCGCGCAGGGCTCCCCGCGCGCCCGGGTCGTCGAGTTCCCCGGCGTGCGCGGATCGATCTGCCCCGCGAGCCCGGACCAGTCCTACGTCAACGCGGTCGTCGCGGCGTCCGCGTCCTCTCTCTCGGCCGCCTACGACGAGCTCGCCGGGGAGTACGACGCCGCCGGGGTGCGCGCGTGGACGGTGTGGGTGAAGGAGGGCGACGCGGAGAGCGGCGCGATCCTCGCCGACCACGGTCACGTGCTCGACGGTGTGCCCAGGGCGATGGCGCGGGAGCTCGTCGACCTGCCCGACCCGCCGACACCACCGCCGGCCGGGTTGACCGACGACGTCGAGCCCGTCCACCTCGGGCGGATCAACGACGTCGCCTACGAGCACCTCATGCCGCAGTTCGCGCACGCGTGGACGCGGCTCCCCCCGACGGCGGACGCGCTCGCCGTGGTCCGCGACGACGAGCCGGTCGCGGTCGGGCTCGCGGTCGACGGCGGGATCGACGCGCACCTCACCGGGATCGCGACCCTGCCGGAGCACCGCGGCGAGGGCTTCGCCGCCGCGATCGTCTCCGAGCTCATGCGGCGGGCGGCCGCGCGAGGCCGGACGGTCATGACGCTCGTCGGGACACGGGCAGGGGTCCCCGTGTACGAGCGCCTCGGCTTCCGCGACGTCGGGATGCTGGAGATGTGGGAGCGCCGCCGGACCTAGTTCCCGGCACCGGCCCGGGTCACGTCGGCGGTGGCGGTCGCGCCCGACGTGACGTGGGGGTGGCGCGAGGAGCCGACCGGTCGACCGGTCGGCCGGCCGCGTGGCACGTTCGCCGCGATAGTTCCGTCCTACGTGACCTGAGGGCGCGGACCGGCGCTCGCCCCGCCGTCAGCGCTCGAGGAGGAGCGCCGCCCAGTCGCCGCCCTCGCGGCGATCGGTCTCGCGCAGGCCCATCGTCGCGGCGAAGGCGCCCGCGACCTCGTCGGCCTCGGTGCGCAGCAGGCCGCTCGCGACGAGCCGGTCGGGGACGACGCCCTCGGCGAACCCTTCGCGGGCGATCCTCAGCAGGAGAGGGCGCAGCAGGTTCGCGAGCACGAGCGGAGCGGCGGGGGCCGGGCCGGCGTGCACGATGTCGTGACGGTGCGCCTCCACCGCGACGCCGTTGGCCTTCGCGTTGTCGAGCGTCGCCGCGACCGACTCCCGCTCGTGGTCGACGCCGAGCACGGGCCCGTGGCCGAGGAGCGCAGCGGCGATCGCGAGCACACCCGACCCGCAGCCCACGTCGACGACGGACGCATCCCGTGCGGCGACGGGCAGTCCGGCGATGAGCTCGAGGCAGAGCCGCGTCGTGTCGTGGGCGCCCGTCCCGAACGCCTGACCGGGATCGATGACGAGCTCGCGCACCGACGGGTCGCCCTCGTGCGGCGGGCACCACGGCGGCCGCACGTGGAGCGATCCCGCAACGAGGATCGGCTTGTGGAACGCGCGCCAGCGCTCCCCCCAGTCGTCGGCGACCTCGGTCGTCGTGATCTCGACGAGCGCATCGCCGGCGGCCGCCTCGAGGTCGGGCAGCTCGGGAATCTCGCCGCGCGCGCCGTAGATCGCGTACTCGACGACGTCCCCGTGGTCGGTCTCCTCGACGCCCGACGGGGCGAACGTGAGGAGCTCGGCGAGCGCCACCTCCGCGTCCTGTCGCCGGACGCGGACGGCGAGCCGGATCACCGGCCGCCGAGCAGGCGGCGGAGCTTGCCCGTCACCGTCTCGTCGCTGCGGGTGTTCTCGTCGGTGATCGTGGCGGCGAGCTGCTCGAGCAGTCCCTTCTGCTCCTTGCTGAGGCGCCGCGGGACGACGACGTCGACGACCGCGCGCAGATCGCCCGCCCGGCCCTGGCGGCGCAGCACTGGCATGCCGCGACCGCGGACAGCGAGGACCTCGCCGGGCTGCGTGCCGGCGGGGACCCGGACCTCGGCCGGGCCGTCGAGCAGCTCGACCTCGATCGTCGTGCCGAGCGCCGCGAGCGGGGCCGGGACGTCGAGCACGGTGACGAGGTCGTCACCGTCGCGCAGGAGCGTCTCGTGCGGGAGGACGTGGACCAGGACGTAGAGGTCTCCGGCCGGCGCGCCGGGCTCGCCCGCGTGCCCGCGCCCGGAGAGGCGGATCCGCTGCCCGTCGGCGATCCCCGCGGGGATGTCGACCTCGAGCTCGCGGTCCTGCACCTCGCGGCCGCGGCCAGCGCAGCGCTCGCACGGCTGCTCCGCGATGCGCCCGTCGCCGTGGCACGTGTCGCACTCGACCGTCTGCACGACCTGCCCGAACGCCGTGCGCCGGACGGCCTGCAGCCGACCCGCGCCCCCGCAGCGCGAGCAGGTGTTGAGGGGGGTCCCGGGCTGGGCACCGTTGCCGTTGCAGTCCTCGCACGGCGCGACGACCTCGTAGCCGACGCTGCGCTTGAGGCCCGTGAAGGCCTCCGCGAGCGTGATGTCGACCTGCACGGCGATGTCGCCGCCGGCCGCTGGCCCGCCGCGTCCGCCGCCGAACGGGCTCGATCCACCGAAGAACGCGTCGAAGAGGTCGGTGATCGAGCCGAAGCCGTCGAAGTTCGGCGCGCCGCCGCCCGCGCGCAGGCCCTCGTGTCCGTAGCGGTCGAACGTCGCGCGGCGCTCGGGGTCGGAGAGGATCTCGTAGGCCTCCGCGGCCTCCTTGAACTTCTCCTCCGCCGCGGGGTCGTGCGCGTTGACGTCCGGGTGCAGCTCGCGGGCGAGCTTCCGGAACGCCTTCTTGATGCTGTTCTCGTCCGCGTCCCGGGCGACGCCGAGGACGTCGTAGGGGTCGCGCTTGGTGGGGCTGCTCATGCGTCGTAGACGTCCTCGATGAAGCGGGAGAGCTGGAACGCGGCCTCTCGGACGGTCGCGATCGCGCCGCCGTAGTCCATCCGGACCGGGCCGATGACCGACACCATGCCGAGTTTGCGCGCGGGAAGGCCGTACGACGAGGCGACGACCGCGAGCGTGCGGAGCGCGGGGATGTCGTTCTCCGACCCGATGCGCACGAGCACGTCGCGCTCGGCGAGCGCGGCCTGGAGCGTGCCGAGCAGCGACACCCGGCGCTCGAGCATCGACAGGAGGTCCTCGATCTGCTCGAGGTCCTGGACGCCGTGGTCGGCGAGCAGGCGGGTCGCGCCGTCGACGTAGAGCGTGTCGTCCGCGGTGGCGGCGAGGTCGACGAAGGCGGGCGTGAGGGACCGCAGGAAGGTGGCCTCTGCCGCGCCGAGCGACGGGTCCGCGAGGCGCTGCGCGAGCATCCGCGCGCCGAGGCCCATCCCGACGAGACGTCCGTTGAGCTCCTCGGCCGCCCAGCTGACGAGGCCGCTGTCGACCGGGCTGTCGAACGTGAAGATGCGCTTGGTGACGCCGCCGGCGGAGGTGATGACGACGACCATGAGGACGGTCGGCTGCAGTGCGAGGACCTCGATGTGACGGATCGTCGCGGTCTCGATCGGCGGCGCGGAGACGATGGCGAGGAGGTTCGTGACCTGCGAGAGCGTGGCCGTCGCCTCCCGCATCGCCTCGTCGACCTCGCGACGGACGAGCTGGAGCTCGAGCGGCTCGCGACGCGCCGGCAGCGGGCGGTCCCCGCCGAGGAGCCGGTCGACCATGTAGCGGTGTCCCGCCTCGGTCGGCACGCGGCCCGCGGACGTGTGCGGATGGGCGAGGAGGCCGTGCTCCTCGAGCGTCGCGAGCTCGCTGCGGATCGTCGAGGGACCGCAGACGATCTCGGGGTCCGCGGCGAGCGCTTTCGACCCGACCGGCGCCGCCGACGCGAGGTAGGCGTCGACGACCTTCTCGAGGATGGTCTCCTGGCGGGGGCTGAGTCTCACGGCCTCCACATGGTAGGCACCCGGGTCCGATACCCGCTCGCACTCCGGTTCACACGGTGGCAAGCTTTCCGGTCCTACGGTTGACGCGCCAGCTTCCGACCACCTCCGAAGGAGGAGACGCATGTCAGCGCCCACGATGGACTGGACCAAGCAGGGCGGCCCCGGACCCGCCGCCTACCAGGGGTTCCTCGTCCCCGCGTTGTTCACCCCGTTCGCCGAGCAGCTCGTCGACGGGGCCGCCCGCGTCGGGCCCGGGGACGACGTCGTCGACGTCGCCTGCGGGACCGGCTGCGTGAGTCGGATCGCCGCCGCGCGATCCGGCGTCGGCGGGACGGTGACCGGCGTGGACATCGCCCCGCCGATGCTCGACGTCGCACGCGCGCAGAGCGCACCGGCCGATGCCGCCCCGATCACCTATCTCGAGGGTCCGGCCGAGGCACTCCCGCTCGCCGAGGGCGTGGCCGACGTCGTGACGTGCCACCACGGCCTGCAGTTCTTCCCCGACCGCGTCGGCGCGCTGCGGGAGATGCGGCGGGTGCTGCGACCGGGAGGGCGCCTCGCGGTCGGCTGCTGGACGGACCTGCCGGGGAGCCCGACGTTTGCGGTGCTCCTCGACGCGCTCGTCCGCCACCTCGGCGAGGAGAAGGGCGGGATGATGCGCGCCCCGTTCGGGCTCCCGGACGCCGGCGAGATGCGCCGCCTGCTCGACGAGGCCGGTTTCTCCGACATCGAGACGGAGGTCGTCGAGCGACCGACGGTGTACCCCGCCTTCGACGACCTCGCGACGCGTGCCCTCTCCGCCGGACCGCTCTGGCCGCTCTACGCGGAGTCGCCCGCAGAAGTCCGCGCGGCGATCGACGAGGACGTCCGGCGCGGCCTCGCCCACCTGCGCGACGACGCAGGCCACGTCGCGACGACGAGCCGCTCGCTCGTGGGGACGGCGACGGCCTGACCGTCGACCTCGGTGACGGCCGGGCACGGACGCCCGGCCGCTTCAGCCGATCTCGATCTCCGCGACGCCGTTGCGGATGATGCGCTTGCCGTCCTGCTTGGCGACGGAGTCGACGGTCGCGATGCCGTCCTGCACGTCGCGGACCGTCGCGGTGACGACGATCTCCTTCTCGGGGATGCCCATCCCGCGGAACTGCACGCTCAGGCGCCGCAGGGAGCCGACGCCGTCGGCGGCCTCGGTGTGGGCGCGAGCGACCTGCGCCATCGTCCACAGCCCGTGGAGGATCCGCCCCGGGAGGCCGACCGCGCGCGCGAACTCCTCGTCGACGTGGATCGGGTTGAAGTCCCCGGAGGCACCCGCGTAGCGCACCGTCACGTAGCGGTCGGGGGTCACGGTGAGCGCGGGAAGCTCCTCGCCCGGCGTCCAGTCGGTCACGATCCCGCTCCCCTCACGATGTTGGTCCAGGTTCCCGTGCACACGACCTCACCGCGCTCGTTGCGCGACTCCGAGCCGAACACGTAGAACCCGAGCTCGCGTTCCTCCCGGATCTCGGCGACGGTGACGACGGTGGTGATCTCGTCCCCGGCCACGACGAGCGGGCCCCAGGCGAACTCCTGCGCCCCGTGCACCATGCGGGCGAAGTCGATCCCGACCTCCGGGTCGAGGAGCGCCGGCCCGAGCGCGGGCGCGCAGTAGACGACCGCGAACATCGGCGGCGCGACCACGTCGGCGTGGCCGGCACCGCGGGCAGCCGCGACGTCGAGGTGGAGCGGCTCGGTCTCGCCGACGGCAAGCGCGAACTCGCGGATCTTCTCCCGGCCCACGGCGTACACCGTCGGCGGGTAGGTCTTGCCGATCGCCTCGGAGGTCACGGAGGGCAACCTACCGGCCCCGCGCAGGAGGCCCGCGAGAGGCGCCGCGGCGTCCCCACGGACGGGCGGGGACGACCGGCGGCACGTTGGCTGGACCTGCTCCAGCCAACGTTGCCGCGCGCCTTGCGTTTCCTCCCGTCCGAGAGTAGCGTTACTCTTGATGTCGACCAAAGTGGATAGCACTGAGATACGCGTTATCCGAGATGTGAAGGCGGCTGCGCGGCTCCTCCCACCGGGCAGCCGCCTTCCATCGGTCCGTGAGCTCACCGCGCGCCATCGCGCCTCACCGGTCACCGTCCAGCGCGCGATCACCCGACTCGCCGCCGAGGGGATCGTCGACCCGCGCCCCGGGCACGGCACGTTCGTCGCCGCGCGTGGACCCGCCGCGACCGAGCCGTCGCCCGCGGCATCCCGTCCCCCCGACCTCGCGTGGCAGGAGGTGGCCCTCGCCGCGCGGGCGGGCGAACCCGCCCGCAACCCGGAGCCCGTCGCAGCTCCCCCTCCCGGGGTCCTCGCCCTCACCGGCGAGCGCCTCGATCCGTCTCTGCAGCCGACCGGCGCCCTCACGGCCGCCCTCGCGCGAGCCGGACGCACCGAGGGCGCCTGGGAGACCGGTCCGGCCGATGGCCTCCCCGACCTGCGCGCGTGGTTCGTGCGCGGGGCGGGCGACCTCCTGGACCCCGACGACGTCATCGTCTGCCCCGGTCCCCAGGCCGCTCTCGCGATCACGTTCCGCACCCTCGCCGCACCCGGGGACCCGGTGCTCGTGGAGTCGCCGGCTCCCGTCGGGGCGCTGGCCGCCGCGCGCGCCGCCGGGCTGCACCCCACCCCGGTCCCCGCGGACGGGGACGGCGTGCGACCGGATCTCCTGGCGGACGCCTTCGCCCGCACCGGCGCCCGGCTCCTCCACCTGCAGCCGACGTATGCCGACCCGCACGGAGCAGTGCTCACCCCGCATCGACGTGCGGAGGTCCTCGACATCGTCGCGGCCGCCGGCGCGTTCGCCATCGAAGGTGACACCGCGCGCGACCTCGCCATCGACGGCGACGCGCCCCCGCCGCTCTGCGCCGACGACGGGGACGGTCACGTCGTTCTCGTGAGATCGCTCCCGGCGTCCGCCGCCGGGCTGCGCGTCGGTGCCGTGGCCGCGCGCGGGACGGCCGGGTCGCGGCTGCGGGCCGCCCGTCTCGTCGACGACCTGTCCGTCGCCCAGCCGGTCCAGCTCGCCGCGCTCGAGCTCGTCTCCTCTCCGGGCTGGCGGCGACACCGGCGCGAGCTGGGACCCGCCCTTCGCTCGCGTCGCGACGCGCTCGCGGCGGCGGTCGCCCGCGAGCTCCCGGGCGCGAGGATCGCCGCGGTGCCCGCGGGTGGCCTTCACCTGTGGCTGTCACTGCCCGACGGCGTCGACGACGCCGCGCTCGCAGCGGCGGCGCTCGGCGTCGGCGTGGCGGTGAGCCCCGGCCGCCCCTCGTTTCCCGGCGTTCCGCCCGCCGCGTACCTGCGGCTCACCTACGCCGCTGCGCCCGAGCCCGACCTCACCGA
>JBFIDS010000113.1:0-8914 GCA_041603715.1 Paraconexibacter sp.
CGAAGCCGTCGAGGTTCGAGCGGTGCGACGGCAGGAACACGACCGGATGGCGGGCCGCGAGCTCGCGCAGCTCCGCGAGGCGGGTCGCGTCGACGTCGAGGGTGTAGGCGCGGGACCACAGATGGCGGCCGAGGGCGGCCCAGACATCGCGGGCGAGCGGGTCCTGCTCCGTGACGAGCTCGCGCAGATGCGCCTCCGCCTCGGCGCGGACGCCCGCGACGTCCCGGCCGAGGCGTGCGGCGAGGTCGCCCAGACCGGAGGTGAACCGGGGGCTCGCGAGGAGCTCCTCCGGGACGGCACGCGCGATCTTGTGGCCGGCGCCGAGCACGGAGCGCTCGCTGCGGTCCAGGGCGCGCGCGGCCCGCCGGGCGACGACTGCCTCCAGGCTCGTCGCCTCGCCGCGAGCGGCGCTGAGATCCTGCATGGACGCCGGCGCGCCGATGACGACTGCGCAGCGGTCCGGGGACCGGCGACGCAGCCGGGCCCGCTCGCGGTCGGGGATCCGCGGGCCGAGCCCTCGCAGTGGCAGGTCGCGGGCACGCCAGCGTCGTCGCCCGTCGGTTCCCGGCGGCAGCCACGCGACGCGGACGGGGACGACGAGCGTCGTCTCGGTCGAGGACTCGATCGCCTCGCCCGGCGTCCACGCGATGCGCCGGCCGTCAGCCCACTCGGTGAGGACGTCCCGGTCGACCGGGCCGTCAGCGCTGAGGAGGTGCACGACATGGGTCCCGTCCGGCACCGGCCACAGGGGGGTGGGGGGAGCGACGACCCTCATGCGAGCGCGACCACCTCGTCGAGGCCTTCGCGCAGACACCGGAGCATCGTGTCCGCGTCGGGGACGGCGGCGCTGTTGGCCGTCATGCCGATGCAGCAGGTCCCGTCGTAGGAGAGCAGCGTGAGCATCAGGGCGGGACCCGGGATGGCCCCGAACGCGTGGATGCGCTCGATGCGGCGGCCGGCGAGGTACCGCGTGCCGGTGAGCCCCGGGATGTTCGAGGCCTGGACGTCGAGCGACTCGGTGGCGCCGAGCGTCATGGGGGTGGTGACGGGGGACGGGAGCCGTCCGAGGACGGGGGCGAGGAGGTCCATGAACTCGATCGCGGCCTCTCCCCGTGCGGCCCTCACCCGCTCCCCGATGAGGGCCACGCGCCGCCGGCCGTCGGGCTCGCCGACCGGGAGCGCGATCCGCGCTCCGGCGAAGCGGTTGGAGCCGGGCGGGTCGTCCGGGCGACGAACGCTGACCGGGAGGCCAAGGGGGATCTCGTCGACGTGCAGGCCGTGCTCCTCGTGGTATCGCCGCAGCCCGGCGGCGATCGCGGACACGAACGCGTCGTTGAGCGTCCCGCCGCCGTGCTTGCCCGCGGCGCGCAGGTCGGCGAGCGGCACCTCCAGGAGCCCGAGGCGACGTCCGAGGCTGCGCTGAGCCAGGAGCGGCGAGCCGGTGGCCGGCGGGGCGCCGAGCACGCGACCCAGCGAGCCCGCGAACCGGGCTCCGGCGGCGAGCGTCCCGGCGGGGGAGCGGACCGCCGCGCCGGCGAGGTCGCCGAGCGCGCCGGCGAGCCGTCCGAGCCCACGAACCGCGCCCCTGGGCGCGCCGACGACGTTGTCGAGCATGATCGTGCGCCCGCTCGTGCGCTGCGGCGGCGGAACACGCAGATGCCGCCGGCGACGACCGTCGGGTGCCTCACCGTGGAGGATGTCGAGCATCTGGACGATCCCCTGCCCGTCGGCGAGCGAATGATGGAGCTTCAGCAGGTAGACCGCGCGGCCGTCGTGGAGGCCCTCCAGCAGGACGGCCTCCCACAGCGGGCGCGCCCGGTCGAACGGGGCCATCGCGAGGACCTGGGCCTGCTCGATCGCGGCGTCGAGGGTGTCGCCCTCGACGGCCCGGACGATCCGCAGGTGGTACGAGAGGTCGAAGTCGTGGTCGACGACCCAGCGCGGGGGAGCGAGGCCGACGGGGTCCTCGACGACACGCTGCCGCAGGCGAGGGAGGAGCCGCGTGCCCCACTCGTGCGCCTCGCGGAGCCGGTCGTGGTCCGGGACGCCGTCGAGGATCTCGAGCAGCACGCCGGTCGACCGGAGCCGAGGCTCGCTCTCGGAGCGCCACATCAGCCCCTCGAAGGCGGACATGCGGTCCGTCGTGCCCCAGCCGGCGCTCGTCATGAAACGACCGTAGACGCGCGGCGGACGACGGTGGGCCCGTCCTGCCCCCGCCGGGGGACGACGTTCTCCCGCTGAGGCGGGCCCGGGTCCGCATGGCCGCGTGGCGGTCGTCGTACGGGCGCTCCACGCGTCGAGCCGGACCCGTCGGCGGGCGGGCTACAGCCAGCCGCGCCGGCGGAACAGCCAGAGCATCCCGGTGATGAGGGCGACCATCACGGCGATGATGATCCAGAACGCGGTGATGCCCCCCTCGCCGGGGACGCCGACGTTCATGCCCCAGATGCTCGCGATGAACGTGAGCGGGAGGATCGCCGCGCTGAACGCCGTGAGGACGCGCAGCACGTCGTTGATCTGGTGGGAGAGCACCGACTCGTTCGTGCTCTCGAGACCCTCGATGACCTCCTTGAAGTTCTCGAGCATGTCCCAGATGCGCTCCGACGCGTCGTTGATGTCGTCGAAGTAGATGTCGAGGTCCTCGGGGATGTAGCGCTTCGTCCGCTCGAGGTCCGCGAGCGCCGCCCGCTGCGGGCGCACGATCTTGCGGAAGTTGATGATCTCCTGCTTCGCGTTGGAGAGGTCGCGGACGATCTCGCTCGAGCGACCCTCGAAGATGTCCTCCTCGAGACGCTCCAGCTTGTTGCCGATCTTGCGCAGCATCGGGAACGAGGCGTCGACGCAGTCGTCGACGATCTTGTAGAGGAGGTACCCGGCGCCCTTGGCGAACAGCGGGTCCCGGACGTCGTCGAACTTCTCGGCCTGGATGAAGAGGTACTCGAGCGAGGGGACCGGCTGGTTGGGGATCGTGATGACGTAGTCGGGGCCGATGAAGAAGTCGACCTCGGCCGCGTTGAGCCGACCCACGCGCTTGTCGTAGACGGGGAAGTGGAGAACGATGAAGAGGTAGTCGTCGTACTCGTCGACCTTCGGGCGCTGGTTGCGCGAGAAGACGTCCTCGTAGTCGAGCGGATGGAAGTCGTAGCGCTCCTCGAGCCAGGTGCGGTCGCTCTGGCGGGGGCGGACGATGTTGATCCAGCGCAGCCCGCCGCTCTCGATGGTCTCCGCGCTCGGGGTCTCGGGCTCAGGCGGGTGCGCGTGCGGCGAGCGGCCGCGGGCCGTCCTGCGAAGCCGGGGCTTGGGGAGGCTCGGCATGCGGACTTCGGGGTTCGTCGCTCGTCGGGGGCACCGCTCGACATCCTAGCGGCGACTCCGCCCGGGTCTGGGCGGCGGATTGTCGCCCGGGGTCCGGTGTGTAGACTGCTCGGCACATAGCTGGACACATCCAGAGGGGTGGAGGGACTGGCCCGATGAAACCCCGGCAACCACGAAGCGGCCCGTACGGCGCGGCGAAAGGTGCCAATTCCTGACAGATGTGGCCGGAGTTTCACTGCGCCGCAGCAAGAACCTCCGCCACCAACGGAGGTTTTTTCATGCCTGCAGACAACCTGAAGTGCCGAGAGTGCGGGGAGGTCTACCCGCTCGAGGCCAAGTACGTGTGCGAGCGGTGCTTCGGTCCGCTCGAGGTCGGCTACGACTTCTCGGAGATGACCGACGTCGGCGCGGTGCGGCGCCGCATCCAGGCGGGTCCGCAGAACATCTGGCGCTACGCCGACTTCCTCCCGCTGGAGGGGGGACCGCCCGGCCCGAGCAACAAGCTCGCCTCGCGCGCCGGCCTGCCCGCCGGCTGCACGCCGCTCGTCAAGGCGGAACGTCTCGCGGAGGCGCTCGGCCTGGGCGAGGTCTGGGTCAAGAACGACGCCGCGAACCCGACGCACTCGTTCAAGGACCGCGTCGTGTCCGTCGCCACCGCGCGGGCCAAGGAGCTCGGCTTCGAGGTGCTCGCCTGCGCCTCGACGGGCAACCTCGCCAACGCCGTCGCCGGCCAGGCGGCCGCGCTCGGCATGGAGTCCTACGTCTTCATCCCCTCCGACCTCGAGGAGCAGAAGATCCTCGCGACCGGCGTCTACGGGACGAACGTCGTCGCCGTGCGCGGCAACTACGACGACGTCAACCGCCTCTGCACCGAGCTGAGCGGCGAGCGTGAGAGCTGGGCGTTCGTCAACGTCAACATGCGCCCCTACTACGCCGAGGGCTCCAAGACCCTCGCGTACGAGATCGCCGAGGAGCTCGGCTGGACGACGCCGGACCGCGTCATCGCGCCGATCGCCTCCGGGTCGCTGTTCACGAAGATCGCCAAGGGCTTCGAGGAGTGGCTGGACCTCGGGCTCATCGAGGGCTCGCTGCCGGTCATGAACGGCGCCCAGGCGACGGGCTGCTCACCGGTTGCCCAGGCCTATGAGGCCGGGCACGACGTGTGCCGCCCGGTCAAGCCCGACACGATCGCCAAGTCGCTCGCGATCGGCAACCCCGCCGACGGCCCCTACGCGGTCGAGCTCGCGCGCCGCTCGGGGGGCGCCATCGACGCCGTCACGGACGACGAGATCCGCGAGGGGATCCGGCTGCTCGCCGAGACGACCGGCATCTTCACCGAGACCGCGGGCGGCGTGACGACCGCGACGCTCGCCAAGCTCGCGCAGCGCGGCGACATCGGCCCCGACGAGCGGGTCGTCGTCGTCATCACCGGCGAGGGCCTGAAGACCCTCGACGCCGTGCGCGGCACGTTCGAGACCCACACCATCGATCCGAGCTTCGATGCGTTCGAGGCCGAGTTCGCAACCGCAGGAGCCCGCTGATGGCCGTCACCGTGAAGCTTCCGACCCAGTTGCGCGCCGCCGCCGGCGGCGCCTCCTCCGTCCAAGTGGAGGGAACGACCGTCGCGGAGGTCCTCGACGCCGTCTACGTCGCGCACCCCGAGCTGAAGGACCGGCTCTCCGACGACGACGGGCAGCTGCGCCGTTTCGTCAACGTCTACGTCGGCGGTGAGGACATCCGGTTCGGCGACGGGCTCGCGACGAGCGTCGCCGACGGTGCCGAGGTCCAGGTCCTCCCGGCGGTCGCGGGCGGCTGAAGGTAGCGTGCGCGCCGTGACCGGCGCGCTCCTCACCGTCCTGCGGACCCTCCGGTTCCGCCTGTGGGCGGCAGCGACCAGGGTGCGTATGCGCCGCCTCGGCGGCCGGCTGGTCCTCGAGACCCACGGTGCGCCGCGCTGCCTCGGCCTGCCGACGGTCGAGCTCGGCCCCACCTGCGGGACGCTCACGCTGCGGATCGGGCGCGACGTCCGGATCGGGCGGGACCTCGTGCTCGACCTCACCTCGGGACGGGACGGGGTCGTGGAGATCGGGGATCGCTGCGTCTTCCAGAACGGCGTGCGCCTGCAGCCGTGGGGCGGGGCGATCCGCCTCTCGCCCGGGGTGCAGATCCGCGACCGCTGCGAGCTGAAGTCCGCCGGCGAGCTGACCCTCGGCGAGCGGGCGATCTGCGGGCGGACGACGACGCTGCACTGCGAGGAGCGCGTCGCGCTCGGGGCGAAGGTCGGTCTCGCCGAGCGCGTGACGATCATCGACTCCGATCACGGCTTCGACGGCAGCGACACCTTCTTCATGGATCAGCCGCTGAGGAGCACCCCCGTCGCCCTGGGCGACAACGTGTTCTTCGCGACGAACGGCGTCGTGCTGCGCGGCTCGACGATCGGCGCGAGCAGCGTGGTCGCGGCCGGTGCGGTCGTGACCGGCGGCGAGTTCCCGGAGGCGCACATCATCGGCGGGGTCCCGGCGCGAGCCCTGAAGCCGCTGCGGGGCTGAGCGCGGGGCGCGGCGACCATGGCGGACCGGCTCGATCGCTACCGGGGCAAGCGGGACGCCGCGCGCACCTCGGAACCGGTCCCCGAGGGGTCCGGCGGGAGCGGCGAGGACGCCGCGCCGCGCTTCGTCGTGCAGGAGCACCACGCGACGCGGCTGCACTGGGACCTGCGGCTGGAGCGCGATGGCGTCCTCGTCTCGTGGGCGCTCCCGCGGTACCTCCCGCTCGCACCCGGGCGCAACGTCGTGGCGATCCGCACCGAGGACCACCCGCTCGAGTACGTCTCGTTCTCCGGCCAGATCCCGGCGGGCGAGTACGGCGCGGGGACGATGTCGATCCACGACACGGGGACCTACGAGACGATCAAGTGGGACGAGCGGAAGGTCGAGGTGCACCTGCGCGGCGAGCGCCTCGACGCGAGCTACGCGCTGTTCCCGATCGAGCGCGACGGGGACCCGGCGGCTGACGGGGCGACCTGGATGGTCCACCGCATGGACGCCGGCGAGCATCCGGCGCCGCAGGAGGACCCGCCGGACCGCATCGCCCCGATGCTCGCGCGGGCCGGCACGCTCCCGACCGGCGAGGGCTGGCGCTTCGAGGTGAAGTGGGACGGCGCGCGGACCCTCGTCTCCTCGCAGCCGGGGGAGTGGTGTGCGCGGAGCCGCTCGCTCGCCGACGTGAGCGTGACGTTCCCCGAGCTGTCGGCGGTCGGCCGTGGACTCGGCGTGCACCGGGCCGTCCTCGACGGGGAGGTGGTCGCCCTCGAGTCGGACGGCACCCCGAGCTTCGCGAGGCTCCAGCGACGCCTGGGGCGCACGGAGCCCGCGAAGGTGAAGCGCGTCGCTCGCGACGCCCCCGTGCGGTACGTCGTCTTCGACGTCCTCTGGCTCGACGGGGAGGATCTCATGGGCCTCTCCTACGACGAGCGCCGTGCCCGTCTGGATGCCCTCGACCTCGAGCGACATGGGGGCCCGGTCCTCATGGTTCCCGAGGCCCACGACGACGGTGCCGCCCTGCTCGAGGCCGCGGCGGGGCTCGGGCTCGAGGGCGTGGTGGCGAAGCGACGCGACTGCCCGTACACGCCCGGGCGGCGCTCGGACGGCTGGGTGAAGGTGAAGCTCACCGGGCGCATCGAGGCGGTGATCGCGGGCTGGACGGCGGGGGAGGGGCGCCGGCGCGACCACCTCGGCGCGCTCGTCCTCGGGCTTCCCGACCCCGAGACCGGCGAGCTGCGCTACGCGGGGAAGGTCGGGACCGGCTTCAAGGAGGACGACCTCGTCGAACTCCGCCGCCTCCTCGCCGACCGCGAGGTCGCGCAGTCCCCTCTCGCGGAGTCCACGGGCGGGCTCGCCCCGCCGAACGGCACCGCCTTCGTGCGTCCGGATCTCGCCTGCGAGATCGAGTTCACGGAGATGAGTCCCGACGGCGTGTTCCGCCACCCGTCCTACAAGGGCCTCGTCGCGCGCGCCGAGGACGGCGAGGAGCCTGGTGCGCGCGATGGGGCGGCGCCCGGTGCTCGACGGCGGGGCCGGACGGGTGGTTCCGCCGACGGGACGCTCGTCCGTGCGGCGGGCCGGGAGCTGCGCCTCACGAACCTCGACAAGCCGCTGTGGCCGGATGGCACGACGAAGGCGGCGACGCTCGAGTACGCCGCGCAGGTCGCCGAGGTGCTGCTCCCACACCTGCACGGTCGCCCGCTGACGCTGCGCCGCTGGCCCGACGGCACGCAAGGCCCGACGTTCTACGAGAAGCGCGCGCCGAGGCACCGGCCCGACTGGGTCGAAACCGTCGCCGTCGAACACGAGGCCGGGGTCGAGGAGCACCTGCTCGCCGCGGAGTCCGCCACGCTCGTCTGGCTCGCGAACCTCGCGGCGATCGAGCTCCACACGCCGCTGCACCGCGTGCCGCCGGGGGCGACGCCGGACGCGGAGCGGTGCGCCGACCTCGTCGCCTTCGACCTCGACCCGGGCGCGCCGGCGACCGCGGCCGAATGTGCGAGCGTCGCGCTGCTGCTGCGGGGGATGCTCGAGGGCCTCGGGCTCGACGCGTGGGTGAAGGCGTCCGGCTCCAAGGGGCTGCAGGTGTACCTCCCGCTCGCGACTCCGACGCCCTACGCCCGCACGCGCGCGTTCGCGAAGGCGGTCGCGGAGGTGCTCGCCCAGGAGGAGCCGCAGCTCGTCGTCGCGCGGCAGGCGAAGGCGTTGCGGACGGGCAGGGTCCTCGTCGACTGGATGCAGAACGACCGCAGCAAGACGACCGTGTCCGTCTACTCGCTGCGCGCCGCGCACGCGCGCCCGACGGTGAGCGCCCCGCTCACCTGGGACGAGGTCGAGGCCCTCGCCGATGACGGGGACCCGGCGTCCGTCCTGTTCTCACCGCCCGAGGTGCTCGCGCGCATCGAGCGCGACGGGGACCTCTTCGCGGGCGTGCTCGACACCGACCAGGAGCTCCCGGCGGCCTGACCCGGCGTCACTGCCCCGCGCACAGCGCCTGGAGCGTGAGCAGGGCACGCTCCGGGTCGCGACGCATGAGCGCGAAGGCCCGGGAAGCCTGGTCGACGTCCTCGATCGACACCTCCGCCCGCTCGACGCAGAAGCGCGCGATCCACCTCACCGCGGCACGCTCGTAGCGCTCGGGCTCGCGGTCGCGGAGGAGGACGCAGACGTGCAGCGCGTCATCGAGCGAGACGTTCGGCAGCTCGGCGGCCGCCGCCCGCACGAGCGTGAGGTTGCCGCTCTGCAGGGCGCGGCGGAAGCGGGCGTAGGACGATCCGGTCGACGACATCATGGGGCGAACACATGTTCGCATCGACGTCAAGCCCACCGCAGCAGCTGAACGTCGGCGTGATCGTCGGGACGGCGGGTTCCCGGCGCCCCGGCCGGCGGAAGCGGTTCGAAACGTCGGCGGGGGCTACAGGGTGATCTCGATCGTCTCCGTCGCCGCGGGGCCGAGCTGCGCGCCGGCCCTGTCGTAGGCGACAGCGGAAAGGCGCACGCGGCCGAGTGGGAGCAGCGTGCGCGCGCGGTAGGCGCCCGGGGCGACCCGGACCGCG
>JBFIDS010000114.1:0-8841 GCA_041603715.1 Paraconexibacter sp.
CCGTCGCCGCCTTGCCGTTGCGCGCCTCGGCGACGATCTGGGCGGCGTCGAGACCGTCGAGCTTGTCCGCGTTGAGGTTCGCGACGAGACCCGTGCCGCTCACGGTGAAGGGCGTCGCGCCCTTCGTCACGAACGCCGCGGCGGGCCCGTTGTCGAGGTTGACGTGGCGGGTGCACTCACGCGACGGGCGACGACAGCCGTAGATCGCCGCGCCGCCGGCGTTCGCGCCGGTGGAGATGTTCGACTGCCGGGTGCCGTACTGCTGCCCGGCGACCCTCGAGATGATCCGGGTCTCCTGCGTCGCCGTTCCGTTGCGCACCCCCCCGCGGAGGTTGTCGCCCGTCGTCGCGACGACGGGGGTCGTGACGCAGATGCCGACGGTGATCGCGGCGACGCCGGTCGTGATCGCCCGGCGCCGTCGGGATACGGCTCGCGGCTCAGGGGTGGTCGAGGCTCGCATGGTCCCTCCTGGGGGTTGGTGAGCCCCGACCCTCTCAGGCGAGCGGCCGTTCGGTGGTATTCCAGCCGGGCGTGAGACCGATGTGAGAGTCGTGTCGCGGTGCGGTCAGTCGCCCGCTGCGCTCCCGGCTCCCGAGGCCGTCGCGTCGGGGAGCGGGGCGTCGCGGTGCTCGCCCTCCTCGCTGCCGTCGCCGGGGACCGGCCCGCTCTCCGGGCCGGGGACCGTCTTGTGGGGTCCGACGTCGATGAGTCCGGCGATCTCGTCGCGGCGGGCGGAGTCCGGCGTCCGCCAGTCCGCGTGGTACCCGAAGGCCTCGGCGACGGTGGCGGTGCGGTAGCGCTCGGAGACGATCTCGATCTGGTCCGGCTGGACGAGGGCGGGGTGCGGCACGCCGAGCGCCCGGCCGAGCGCGAACAGCTCGCCCCGCAGCGCCCGCACGTAGTTCGCGGTCCGCGCCGACTTCAGCCCGGGATCGAGACCGCGCATCAACCACCGACTCTGCGTGGCGACACCGGTCGGGCACCTCCCGGTGTGGCAGGTCTGCGCCTGGATGCAGCCGACCGCGAGCATCGCCTCGCGCCCCACGTTCACCATGTCGCAGCCGAGCGCGAAGGCGAAGAGCGCCGAGTCGGGGAAGCCGAGACGGCCCGCGCCGACGAAGACGATGTCCTCGTGCAGGCCGGCCTCGGCGAAGCGTGCGTAGACGCGCGAGAATCCGACGCGGAACGGCAGCGCCACGTGGTCGGAGAACGCGAGGGGCGCGGCGCCCGTGCCGCCCTCCCCGCCGTCGACGGTGACGAAGTCCGGGCCGGCGCCCGTCGCCGCCATACGTGCGGGCAGTTCGTCCCAGAAGCGCTCGGCGCCGACCGCGGCCTTCACTCCGACCGGCAGGCCGGTCTCCGCGGCGAGGTGCTCGACGAATTCGATGAGGCCGTCGACGTCGGAGAACGCTGAGTGCCGTGGCGGGCTGATGCAGTCCACGCCGGGACGCACGCCGCGGATCCGCGCGATCTCCTCGGTCACCTTGGCCGCCGGGAGCATCCCGCCGAGTCCGGGCTTCGCGCCCTGCGAGAGCTTGATCTCCAGGGCGCGGACGGGACCCTCGGAGATGCGCTCCCGGAGACGATCGATGCTGAACCTCCCGTCCTCCCCGCGGCACCCGAAGTAGCCGGTGCCGATCTGGAAGACGAGCTCGCCGCCGTGCAAGTGCGCGGGCGCGAGGCCCCCCTCGCCCGTGTTCTGCAGACACGGCGCGAGAGCGGCTCCGCGGTTGAGCGCCTCGACGGCGGCAGCCGAGAGGGAGCCGTAGCTCATCGCCGAGAGGTTCACCGCCGACGACGGCCGGAACGCGCCGGGCCGTCCGTGCGCGCCGCCGAGGACCTTGCCGACCGGCAGGAGGTACTCGGGGCCCGACCCGACCTCGCCCTCCCGCGGCGGCGGGGCCGGGAACGCGTCCTGCTTGAAGATCGTGAGACCGGACGCGGCGTCCATCTCGTTGTCAGTCCCGAAGCCGAACGTGTTGGGCTGGCCCTTCGACGAGGCGTACACCCAGCGCCGCTGGTCGCGCGAGAAGGGGCGCTCCTCGTCGTTGTCGGCGACGATGTACTGACGCAGCTCCGGGCCGATGCTCTCCAGCGCATAGCGCGCGTGTCCGACGACGGGGTAGTTGCGCAGGATCGCGTGGCGCTTCTGCAGGACGTCGCGGACGGCGAGTCCGGCGATCGCGCCGGCACCGGCGAGCGCGGCACGTCGGGCAGGGGTGGCTCGGGCGTCTGTGCTCATCCACCTCACTTGCCCGGTGGGCCTCGGTCTCATCCCTCGAGGCGCACGCCGTCACGGGAGCCCCCGATCGGCCCCCGGCGGGAACGGCAGCAGGTGGTCGAGCTCGCGCCGCCGCGCCCGTTCGACGAACTCGTGCGCGAGCGCCGGGTCGGTCACGTAGCGATCGAACGTCGGACGTCGAGTGCCCCGAGCAGGATTCGAACCTGCGGCCTACCGCTTAGGAGGCGGTCGCTCTATCCACCTGAGCTATCGGGGCGGGGTGCGTCGACGGGAGGGTACGCGTCCCGAGGTCGCACGGTCACGGCGGGCGGCGGCTCGCCGGCGCGGCGGGCGTGGCATCGTTGGACCCGATCGTCCGTGCCACGGCTCCTCCGGCAATCCCTCGTCACGATGACGCTCGCGGTCGCACTCGCCTCCTGCGGCGCGGGCGACCCTGCGACCGAGAACGAGGAGCCGGTCGATCCGCGGCGCGGCGGGGAGATCACCCAGCTCTCGTCGGAGGACGTCGACACGCTCGACCCGGGTGCGACCTATCAGCCGCTCGGCTTCCAGATCGCGGCGGCGACGCACCGCACGCTCTACACGTACCGGCCGGGGAAGATCGGCGAGCTCGCCCCCGACCTCGCCGACGGGCCGCCGGAGATCTCCGACGACGCCCGCACGGTGACCGTTCGCCTCAGGGAGGGCGTCCGCTTCGCCCCGCCCGTCGGCCGCGAGGTCGTCGCCGGCGACGTGCGCTACGCGATCGAGCGCTCGCTCAGCGCGAGCGTCGGCCGGCCGTACGCGTACTTCACGATGATCCGGGGCGCACCGGACCGCGTCGGTCCGGTCCGCCGGATCGCGGGGATCTCCACGCCGGATGCGCGCACGCTCGTGTTCTCCCTCCGCGGGCCCGTCGGCCCGCAGTTCGCTGCCGCCCTCGTGCTCCCCGCCACGGCGCCCGTCCCGCCCGAGTACGCGCGCGAGCACGATGCGCGCGTGCCGTCGACCTACGGGGACCACGTCATCGCGACGGGGCCCTACCGCGTCGCCTCGGCTCCCAACGGGCGCGTGCGCGGCGTGGTCCCGGGCGAGCGGATCCGACTGCTGCGCAATCCGGCCTGGGATCGGACGACCGACGAGCGCGCGGCCCACCTCGACCGCATCATCATCCGCACCGACGCGACCGACGTCGAGAAGGCCGTCCGCCGCGTCGTGCGGGGGGAGGACCTCGTCCTCGGGCCGCCCGCGCCCCCGCAGTCGCTCCGGCGCCTGCCCGTCCGTCAGCACACC
Source organism: Paraconexibacter sp. (assembly GCA_041603715.1). Taxonomy (GTDB): domain Bacteria; phylum Actinomycetota; class Thermoleophilia; order Solirubrobacterales; family Solirubrobacteraceae; genus Paraconexibacter. Next base: position 3,515 of record JBFIDS010000114.1, read on the forward strand.
GTCGTCTCCTCGGGCGGATTCCGCTACCTGCCGCTCAACACCGCCGTCGCCCCGTTCGACGACATCGACGTGCGACGTGCGGTCGTCGCGGCGTTCGACCGCGAGGGTGCGCTCGAGGCCACCGGGGGCGAGGAGACGGGAGAGGTCGCGACGCATTTCCTCCCCCCCGACGTCCCCGGCTTCGACGAGGCCGGGGGTCGGGCGTCGCCGCACGCCTTCCTCCGCGCGCCGCGGGGCGACCGCCGGCTCGCCGCCCGCTACCTGCGTGCCGCCGGGTATGCGTCCGGCCGCTACGAGGGCGACGAGCAGGTCGTCGTCGCCGGTCCGAACGTCGCCCCCGGCCGGGAGCAGGCCGAGTTCGCGCGCGACCAGCTCGAGCGCCTCGGGTTCCGGGTGCGGCTGCGGCTCGTGCCCGAGGACGCCTTCTATTCGGAGGTCTGCGCGAGACGGTCCAACCGGATCGACATGTGCGCCGGCGTCGGCTGGTTTCGCGACTTCAGCGATCCGCAGTCGATGCTCGAGCCGCGCTTCCGTGGCTCCGCGGCGACGAACCTGTCGCAGCTGGACGTGGCCGCGGTGGATCGCGCGATGGCGGCCGCGGCGCCGCTGACCGGGAAGGACCGGCGCGAGGCGTGGGGCGCGGTCGACACGCGCATCGCCGGGCTCGCCGCGGCCGTCCCCCTGCGCTGGGAGCACCACGCGGTCGTCTGGGGCCGGGACGTCGAGGGGGTCGTCGATCCGCTCACGGCGCTCATCGACCTCGCGGAGATCTCGCGCCGCCGGGGTTCGTGACGGCGGCCGCTGGACTCGCCCGGCACGTTGCCGGCGACGGTTGCGGCGAACGTGACCTGGGTGTGCCGCCGGCGTGCGGTCAGTCCAGCCAGTGCGTCACGTCGGCGAGCGCCGCTCGCGGCGGGGTGCGCTGCTCCTGACGCGCCACCCCGAGGTGCAGGAGGCCGAGAGGGTGCTCGTCGTCCCCGATGCCGAGCGCCGCCCGACCTTCGGGGATGCGCAGGACCGCGGGCGTCCGCCAGTACCCGGCGAGGCCGCGGTCGTGGGCGCCAAGCAGGACGAGGTAGGCGGCGACCGCCGCCGAGCACAGGTCCTCCTCGTCGGCCACGGGGTCGCCGCTGAGCGTGGTCGAGACGACGACGAGGGTCGGGGCCCGGTCGAGCTTGCCGCCCGAGCCCGGCGCCTGGTCCTCGGCGGCCGCCTTCAGACGGGCGAGCGAGCGCGGGCCGAGGACGCGGAACCGCCACGGGTTGGTGAGGTGGTGGTTCGGCGCCCACGTCGCGAGCTCGAAGAGCTCCTCGAGCGTCGCCCGGTCGACGGGGTCGGAGCCGAACGCCTTGTGCGTCCGACGGGTGCGGACGGCGTCCCCGAGCTCCACGGCGATGTCAGTCCTCGTCCTCGTCGTCGTCCTCGGCGTAGAGGGACTCGGCGGCGAGCTGCGTGCCCTTCTGGTCGAAGATCCTGATGTCGAGCTCGTCGCCGCGGTAGGCGTCGGGCGCGATGAGGGAGAAGCGGCCGTCCATGAGCGTGCACTGGTCGACGGCGAGTCCGGCGAGCTCGGCGGTGACGATCGCGCCGCCGTCGACCATCGGGCGGCCCCACACGAGGGTCATCGCCGCGACGTTGCCCGCCTCGCCGCGCCAGCCGCCGATCACCTCGTCGCAGAGGTCGATCGTCCACTCGGGGTTCGCGGCGGCGGTCTCCGAGGTGTAGTCGGCCGTGGAGAAGAACGCCGACGGCTCCTCCCCGTCCTGTGTCGCCGGCAGGTAGCTCACGTACCCGAAGAGCTCGAAGCCGTTCGAGGTCGCGACCGTCCCGGGGACGTACGTGCGGCCGTTCCAGGTGCGGTCCGGGTACCAGGCGATCTCCGCATCGGGCTCGCCGAGGTCGTCGCCCTCGCCGTCGTCGATCCGCATGCAGGCGGCGAGGAACTCCGCCTTCAGCCGATCGGCCCACCGGCCGTAGGGCAGGAGATCCTGGGGCGGCTCGGCGCTGAAGCAGGGGACGAAACGGTCGACGGGGGGCATAGGGCGCCAGTCTAGAGTCGCGGCCCGCACGCGCGCCGGACGCCGCGTGCCCCCGAGCCGGGGCTCACTCCCAGCCGGCCCGGAGCGCGACGTAGCGCGTCTCGAGGTACTCGTGAAGGCCCTCCGGTCCTCCCTCACGGCCGAAGCCCGAGTGGCCGACGCCGCCGAAGGGCGCCCCCGCGTTGGAGACCATGCCCTGGTTGAGCCCGATCATCCCGGTGTCGAGACCCTCGATGACGCCGAAGGCGCGGTCGAGGTCGCGGGTGTACGCGTAGGCGACGAGACCGAACTCCGTGTCGTTGGCGAGGCGCACCGCCTCCTCGTCGGAGCCGAAGGTCGTGATCGGCGCGACGGGTCCGAAGATCTCCTCGTGCATCGCGCGCGCCTGCGGATCGACGCCGCTCAGCACCGTCGGGCGGTAGAAGTGCCCGGGGCCCGTGATGCGCTCACCGCCGGTGAGGACCTCGGCCCCGCGGTCGACCGCGTCCCCGACGAGCTCGGCGACCTTCTCGATCGCGGGCTCGTCGATGAGCGGGCCCACCTCGACACCGTCCTGCGTGCCGCGGCCCACGGTCATGGCCCCCATCCGATCGGCGAGCCTCCGGGCGAAGTCGGCGGCGACGGACTCGTGGACGAGGAACCGGTTCGCCGACGTGCAGGCCTCCCCGATGTTGCGCATCTTCGCCACGATCGCGCCGTCGACGGCGGCGTCGAGGTCGGCGTCGTCGAACACGAGGAAGGGGGCGTTGCCGCCGAGCTCCATGGACACCCGCAGGATCTGCTCCGCGGACTGCTCGATGAGCGTGCGACCGACCTCGGTCGACCCCGTGAACGAGAGCTTGCGGGTCCGCGGGTCGCGGATGAGCGGCTCCATGACCTCGCCGGAGCTCTTCGCGGTGATCACGTTGCAGACCCCGGCCGGCAGCCCGGCCTCCTCGAGGATGCGGGCGAGCATGAGCATCGAGAGCGGCGTCTGCTTGGCGGGCTTGACGACCATCGTGCAGCCGGTCGCGACCGCGGGGCCGATCTTCCGCGTGCCCATCGCGAGCGGGAAGTTCCAGGGCGTGATGAAGACGCATGGCCCGACGGGGCGGCGGAGGGTGAGGAGACGTCCCCCGCCCGCCTCCGCGGTGCTGAAGCGTCCGTCGATCCGCACGGCCTCCTCGGAGTACCACCGCAGGAACGCGTTCGCGTAGGTCACCTCGGCGCGCGACTCGGCGAGCGGCTTGCCCATCTCGAGCGTCATGAGGAGCGCGAGGTCCTCGGTGCGCTCGGCGACGAGGTCGTAGGCGCGTCGCAGCACGTCGGCCCGCTCCCGCGGCGCCGTGTCCCGCCAGCCGGCGAACGCGTCGTCGGCGGCGGCGAGCGCGTCGAGGGCGTCCTGGGGGGTCGCGTCGGCGACCTCTGCGAGCGTCGCGCCGGTCGAGGGGTCCTCGACCTCGAGGGTGTCGCCGCCCGCCGCCGCCCGCCATTCCCCGCCGATGAAGAGTCGGGTCGGGGCGTCGTCGACGACGGCGGCTTCGCGGGCGGAGTTGTCGGAGGCGCTCATGACGGCGACCTTACCCGGGGCGCCGTCCGCCGATTCCGCGTTCCGGCGCGCACGGAGTCGCGCACGGGGTCGGTCCTCCCGTACCCTCGTCCAGTCGGTGGGGGGAGACCGGGTCCTCGTGCCGAAACCGAAACTCGACCCCTGCCCGTGCGTTCCCACCCGACGATGACGTCCTCCGCCTCACGCCTCGCTACCCTCGCCGCGACCGCCGTCGCGACGCTCGCCGTCGTGCCCGCGGCCGACGGCGCGTCCCGCCTCGTGATCAAGGGGGCGGGTTTCGGCCACGGCGTCGGGATGAGCCAGTACGGGGCGCTCGGCTTCGCGAAGGAGGGCCGCAAGTACGACGCGATCCTCCGCCACTACTACTCCGGGACGCAGCTCAAGACGCTCGACGCGGACCCCGAGACCCGCGTCCTCCTGCAGTCCGGGAGCTCCTCGCTCTTCCGGGGCGCCGCGCGCGTCGACGGGGGCCGCAAGCTCAACCCGGACTCCACCTACCGCGTGCGCCGCACCTCGAAGGGGATGGCCCTCGTCTCCTCCTCCGGACGCACGATGGCGACCTACACGCCGCCGATGCGCGTCGTCGCCCCGTCCGGCAGCTCGCTCCGCCTCCTGGGGTCCGCCGCCAACGGCGTGTCGAGCGGCCGCTACCGCGGCGCCCTCGAGTTCCGACCGCGCGCGGGCAGCGGTGTGATGGCCGTCAACGCGGTGCGCCTCGAGGACTACGTGCGCGGTGTCGTGAGCGCGGAGTCACCCGCGAGCTGGCCGCTCGAGGCGCTCAAGGCCCAGGCCGTCGCGGCGCGCACGTACGCGATCACCACGAACAAGCCCGGTGACGGCTTCGAGCACTACGCCGACATCCGCTCGCAGGTCTACCGCGGCGTCGCGGCCGAGTTCGCGTCGACGGACCGCGCGGTCGCCGAGACGGCGCGGCAGATCGTCACCGCGGACGGCAAGCCGGTCGTCACGTACTTCTTCTCGACATCGGGCGGGCGCACCGAGGCGGTCGAGAACTCGTTCCTCGGGGCGGAGCCGCAGTCCCACCTCAAGAGCGTCGAGGATCCGTTCGACAAGGCCTCCCCGAAGCACCGCTGGACCCGCCGGCTCACGATGTCGACGGCGAAGAAGCGGCTCGGCAGCCTCGTCAAGGGCGAGTTCCGCCGCATCAAGGTCGTCAAGCGGGGCGACTCGCCGCGCGTCGTCCGCGCGCAGGTCGTCGGATCGCGCGGCACGACGACGACGACGGGCCCGGAGCTCCGCCGTCGCCTGCGCCTCGACGACACCTGGGCGTCCTTCACGGTGATCAGCTCCAAGGCGAAGAAGACGCCGACGGACGCGCCGACCCCGGAGCCGGCGGACCCCGAGGTCGGAGGGGACCCGGGCAGCGGCGGGGTCGCGCCGACCGCGCGCGCCGCGGGCCTGCTCGGCGGGGGCCGCCGGACGCGCTCGCACGGACGGGTCAGCGGGTCGATCCAGCCCGCGGAGCCCGGCTCGTGGCTGCGGGTCGAGCGGCGCGCGAAGGGCCGCTGGGTCCTCGTCGCCGAGACGGTCGTCGGCAAGCGCGGTCGCTACAGCGCCTCGGTGCCGCGCGCCGGCAGCTACCGGGTCGTCCACGCGGGCGTCGCCGGTCCGACCGTCCGCCTGAAGTAGCGCCCGTCGCTCCTCGGAGCTCCGCCAGGCGAGATCACGGAGGCCGGATCGGCCCGACCGGTCCGGTCGCGCACCGCTCGCGCGACCGC